>NZ_JBFPJI010000165.1:0-7026 GCF_040838205.1 Bacillus sp. S4 | reverse complement strand
ATTCGTAATAGTATAAAACAAGCTACTATTGCATCATTGATCATACTTGTATTTATAGCGGAACTGTAAGTACATACAAATAAGTATGTTCTGATTTTAAAATTCAGAATTTTCTTTAAAATTATAAGGGGGCAATGGTATGGTTAAATATTCGAAAATTTCTAAGTTGATTCTTGGTGTTGGACTAGTGACAATATCATGCAATGGTTTACAAATTCAAGCAGAGACAAAAGAAAAAAATGTGAAGAACGTATTACAAATGGAGCCGGTAGGCATACAGAAATCCGTTGATGAGTTGGCGCACTCTTCAAAAGTACAAGAAAATGCATCTTTTACAAAACGGTTAAAGTTATCGGATTTATCGCAGCGTCCGCTAGCACCAAACGAGGATGTTAAACCGTTAGCTGAAGAAAAAAAGTATTCGATGGCTGAGTTAAATCAATTAAGTAACAAACAATTAACTGATCTTCTTGTGACAATTAATTGGTATCAAATTCCGGAATTATTTCAGTTTAATAGTGATAGTCTCAAATTCTATCAAGATGATAGCCGAATGCAAGCGATTATTAATAAACTAGCAGAACAAGGACAAGCTTATACGAAAGATGATTCAAAAGGGATTGAAACATTAGTAGAAGCTCTACGTGCAGCATTTTATTTAGGTTTTTACCATGATGAATTAAGCAAACTAAATGAGCGTAGCTACCATGATAAATGTTTACCGGCTTTAAAAACAATTGCAAAAAATCCGAATTTCAAACTTGGTACATCAGAACAAAATAAAGTTATTTCATCATATGGAAAATTAATTGGAAATGCATCGGCTGATGTTGAAACGGTTTTATATGCAGGTGAAATTTTTAAACAATATAACGATAATCTTGCAACTTTCATTGAAGACCGAACGAAAGGAGACGCTATTTATGAGTTGATGAAGGGAATTGACTTTGATATTCAGACGGATATGTACACGACTGAAAAAGAGCCAAAAGATACGATGTGGTATCGAAATATTGATAACTTTATTAATGAAGTAAGTCGTTTCGCACTAATTGGTACTGTAACAAATAAAAACGGATGGTTAATTAATAACGGAATTTACTATGCTGGTCGATTAGGAAAGCTTCATAGTACGCCAACAAAAGGACAACAAGTTGTTACAGATGCAATGCGAATTTATCCATTTTTAGGAGAGCAATACTTTGTTGCAGCAGAACAAATTACTACAAATTATGGCGGATTAGATGCGAACGGAAAAACTGTGAATTTAGATCAAATTCGAGAAGAGGGTAAAAAGAAATATTTACCGAAAACGTATACGTTTGATGATGGAGCAATTGTCTTTAAAGCTGGGGATAAAGTTAGCGAAGAGAAAATTAAACGTCTATACTGGGCGGCAAAAGAAGTACGCTCTCAATTTTATCGTACAGTTGGTAGTGATAAACCACTTGAAAGTGGACATGTTGATGACGTGTTAACAATGGTTATTTATAATAGTCCAGATGAGTATCAATTTAATCGTCAACTGTACGGATATGAAACGAATAATGGTGGGATTTATATTGAAGGAACAGGGACTTTCTTTACATATGAACGTACACCACAGCAAAGTATTTATAGTTTGGAAGAATTGTTCCGCCATGAATTTACACACTACTTACAGGGAAGATACGAGGTTCAGGGATTATGGGGCCAAGGGGAAATGTATCAAAATGAACGTTTAACATGGTTTGAAGAAGGGAATGCGGAGTTCTTTGCAGGTTCAACGCGATTAGATAGTGTAGTGCCGCGAAAAAGTATAATTGGTGGATTATCTTATGATCCTGCAAAACGTTACACAGCAGCACAAACATTAAATGCGAAATATGGAACGTTTGATTTTTATAACTATTCGTTTGCATTGCAATCATATATGTATAATAACCGTCCTGAAATGTTCGATAAAGTGCATGATTTAATTCGTGCAAATGATGTTTCAAGTTACGACGCATACCGTTCTACATTAAGCAAAGATAATAAATTAAATGAAGAACATCAATCTTATATGCAAATGCTTATTGATAATCGCGATAAGTATACAATTCCACAAGTATCAGATGAGTATTTAACCCAGCATGATCCAAAATCGCTTTCGGACGTTACTTCAGATATCACTAATGAAGCAAAGTTAAAAGATGTGAAAGTAACAAAGAATAAATCACAATTCTTTAATACATTTACACTACAGGGGACATATACTGGAAGTGCGGCAAAAGGAGAAATTGAGGATTGGAAAGTAATGAATCAAGCAACAAATGATATGTTGAAACGTCTTTCAGGAAAAGCGTGGACTGGATATAAAACATTGACTGCTTATTTTGTAAATTACCGTGTAAATAATGCTGGACAATTTGAATATGATGTTGTATTTAGCGGGCTGAATACGGAAGAAGGTACGGCTGTAGAAAAAGAACCGAATAATTCATTTGATACAGCGAATCCACTATCTTTGAACATTTTGTTAAGAGGAAACTTAAGCGATCAAGATCAGGGGGATAAATTTGTTATTGATGTAAAGGATCAAAAAGATTTACAGATTTCTGTTACGAACGAACAAAACCTTGGACTGAACTGGGTATTATATTCTGAATCAGATCTAAATAATTATGTAGCTTATGCAACAAAACGTGATGGAAACAAATTGCTTGGAAATTATAATGCGAAGCCAGGGAAATATTACTTAAGTGTATATAAGTATGGCGGTGGAACAGGGAATTATACAGTGCAAGTAAAATAATTTACTATAGTTTGTTTTGAAAGGCTACTTATTGCATTTTTTAGCTAAGTAAAGTAGTTAATGTTAAACATTAAACTACTTCAATATACCCCTGTTCTAATTATAGAACAGGGGTATATTGGCTTTATATTTTTAAATTAAATAACCTCATTGGATTTTGACAAGAAAATAATTAATATAGATTTGAATTCTCATTCGTAAAGCATGTTTTAATCTTCTTAATGCTCTTTCATTTTTGTCTCAATGCTTGTTTTCAAATCAGTTGATACTTGATCGAAATACCCCAAAACTATCTTCCTAATATCATTGGATATAACTTTCAAATCATTAGCTAAATTTTCAGCAAGATGTTCTTTTTCAATGTGTGATAACTTCGCATAAAATTCACCAGCCTGCCCAAAATCATCTTGCTTAGTTATAGAAGTTCTTTCGAGTTTTCCTTCAACGTATCTGCCGTTACCGCTTGTAATTTGATTAGCAGGTGTCCAATCTTGCTGTTGGTTAACTGGTAATTTACGAAATTCAGCCCCAATTCTTCTTCTTTGAGAATCACTATAAATATTGGCACGGGCCTGCAGTATTTTATCATCTGATAGTTCTGCACCGTCTAGTAAATTAGAAGGGGAGAAGGCGACTTTTTCTACTTGTTCCATATAATTATCAGGATTTTTATTTAATACCATTTTGCCTACTGGCATAAGAGGATACTTCTTTTCATCCCATACTTTTGTATCGTCCAAAGGATCATAAGAAAGATTTGCTTCATCCTTAGGGTCCATGAGCTGAACATATAGGCCATATTCCACCGGTTTGCCACCCGCAATCGCATCGTATAAATCTTTACCAGCGTAATCAGGATTTTCAGCGGCTAGTCTATTTGCTTCTCCGCGACCAATGTATTGTACACCTTCAAATGGGTACCAATGGTATTTAACGTACTTTCTAATACCTTGAGCATTTCTCCAAACATATGTATTTACACTATGTCCTGGAATGTGGCGAAGACTTTTTATCGTACCAGCATCAGAGTATAAACGTACAATAAAATGAATCGATTCAGGCGCTCTTGCTACAAAGCTCCAGGACTTATCAGGATCAATTAAATTATTTTTAGGTGAAGGTAAGAATGCTTTAATAAATTCCGGGAAACGCATCGCATCACGAATAGAAAAGACAGGAATGTGATTACATATAAGGTCAAAAACGCCTTCTTCTGTATAAAATTTTGTAGCAAAACCGCGTACATTTCTAGAAGTATCAGGTGTTCCTTTTATACCGACAGCTAACGAAAAGCGAACCATAACAGGAATTTTTTGATTAGAATTTTGTAAAAATATCAGTTTTGTATGTTCAAACATCGGATATATCGTTTGGAAATAACCAAATGCACCAAATCCTTTTACATGAACAGGTCTTTCTAAAATCTTTTCATGAATAAATTCTTGTAAGGTTTCGTGTAGTACACCATCTTGCTTTAGAACAGGTCCACGTGAACCAACTGTTTGAGAGTGAAGTTTAGCTGGTTCATTAAGTTCTCGATTGCTATTTAAGTCTTCTCCTAATAAAGATTGCCTCTGTTTATCATGTTTTTCATTCATCGATATAGCCTCCAAAATTTTTTCGTTGATTGTTACTAAATATGATTCTTTAGTCTTGATTATGTATTACATACGAAGTTCAAATTAGTAACATACCGCTAGATGAAAAAAAGGCACATACAGTGGACCTGTTGAAATAGAAGAAATTATGGAAAAATGAATATCGGGAAGAGAAATAACACGTTTTAGTAAAAGGTAGAAGAAAATCACTATTAAAATTTCAATCTTAAAAGTTAATTTATAAATGATTGTATAGATAATGAATATAAAAAACGGGAAAAATAACTAGGAGGAATTTAACATGTCGGATTGGTTTCAATTAGATAAAGAATATATGATGCCTACGTATTGTCGCACGGAGGTTGCGATAGAAAGAGGAGAAGGTTGTAAACTGTATGATGTGGAGGGTAAAGAGTATTTAGATTTATTTTCTGGCGTAGGAGTAAACGTATTAGGATATAATCATCCTAAAATTGTGCAAACGACCATGGAGCAAGTTACGAAATCGTTGCATCTTCCATTTCATTTTTTAAATCCAGTTGCGATTGAGTATGCAAAGAGATTAGTTGATTGCTCTTTAAAAAATGGAAAAGTTTTTTTTACAAACTCTGGTACAGAAGCGACAGAAACGACATTAAAATTAATTGATAAATATAGATCTATTACGAATGAAGAACGTGAAGGAGTCGTTGTACTGAAAGATAGTTTCCACGGGCGAACATTAGGGGCTCTTCATTTTACGAGACAAGAAAATGTTTATCAAAATTTCCCGAAAACATCCATTCCTGTATATGAAGTGGAACGAGAAAATTTAGAGGAACTAGAAAAAACAATTATTAATGAACATCCCATTGCAATTATGCTAGAGCCTGTTTTAGGAAGCGGTGGGATCTATCCTTTATCAAGTGAATATTTAGAAGGGATTCAGCTCCTGTGTGAAAAGTATAATGTACTCCTCATAGTCGATGAAGTACAAAGTGGTATGGGCAGAACTGGAAAACTATTTGCTTATCAAAATTTTAATATTACACCAGATATTATTCAAATTGGTAAAGGGGCAGGGGGCGGGATACCGCTTGGAGGAATCATTGTAGGTGAAAAGTTATGTGATGTATTTTCACCAGGAGATCATGGAACAACGTTTGCTCATTCATCAATCGGAACGGCTTTAGGTTTAACGGTATTACAAACATTAATTGATGATGGTTTAATGCAAGAAGCTTATGAAACGTCACACTATTTCAATGAAAAACTGCAAGAAATTCAGAAAGAAAATTCTTATTATATTCAGGAAGTACGTCATGCTGGGATGATGTTTGGAATTAGTATGAATGATACGACTGAAAATGTGAAGAAATTACAGGTAGAATTAATGGATAAAGGGATGTTAGTCGATGTAACTCAAGGTAATATCATCCGTTTACTTCCTCCGTATATAATTACAAAAGAGGAAATTGATACATTTATTAATGAATTTATATTCGCTGTTCATAGTGTGGCAGCTATAGCAAGTGTTTAAGAATTTTGATGAAAATACAAATATAAAAAGTACCTTATTTATAATTCGTACAGGAAGAAAATAGGGACAAAAAATAAATTTATATATTAAAATAAAAAGCTGAAAAAGGCACTCATACAGCGCTTTTTCAGCTTTTTAAAATACTTAATTACTTAATCTAGAAAGAATCTAATTGGACAAATAATTAATTATGTGAAACAATAATAACAGATAAGGAGACGTTGCTTTTCCTTAAGTGCTTCGTATTGAATTTATTCTAGTAAGAGAAGGTGTGCTGAAAGAAGTTAAATTAAATAAGGGGCTGTTTTACTATATGCAACAAAATAATGATTTAAATTTTGAACCTCAAGACGTTAATATTGTCAATCCTAAACAAGCTAGGAAAGCAGTTGTTGCTACTGGCATTGGGAATGCAATGGAGTGGTTTGACTTTGGATTATACGCGTATTTAGCGGTAATATTAAGTCAATTATTCTTCTCAGGTGTGAATAATAGTGGTTTGCAACTTGTACTTACATTTGGTACATTTGCAGCGGCCTTTCTCGTTCGACCAATCGGAGGTATTTTCTTTGGTAGAATAGGAGACAAGTATGGCCGAAAGATCGTTTTAAGTACAACTATTATTTTAATGGCACTTTCTACATTATTCATCGCATTACTACCAACCTATGAACAAATTGGTGTATGGGCACCAATACTACTTTTAGTTGCTCGAATGATTCAAGGCTTCTCTACAGGCGGCGAATATTCAGGAGCAATGGTTTATATCGCAGAATCTTCTCCAGATAAAAAGCGTGGTATACTCGGTAGTGGTCTTGAAATTGGAACACTCTCAGGTTACATTGCTGCCTCGGTAATTGTTACCATTTTAACGTTATTATTAACAGATGAGCAAATGCTCAGCTGGGGATGGCGTATTCCTTTCTTAATTGCTGCACCAATTGGTTTGGTCGGTTTATATTTACGACGTCATTTAGATGAATCTCCAATCTTTCAAGAGATGGAAAAAGCACAAGAGGAATCTGAAGACAACGAACAATTTTCATTTATGGATATATTAAAATATCACAAAAAAGACTTCTTATTAAGCACAGTAATTGTTGCCTTCTTTAACATTACAAACTATATGATCC
>NZ_JBFPJI010000164.1:0-7039 GCF_040838205.1 Bacillus sp. S4 | reverse complement strand
AGCTACGATGACCTACATTTTTTAAATAATTGCTTAACATATTAAGAAAAATACCGACCATTAGGGCTGTCCCAGCCTCTTTGGATAGCTCATCATTCATGAAAAAACAATATGCTACACCTATTATGGAAAAAACGAAGGCAGTGATGTATTTCAAATTTCTATACCAGCCTGGAATGATTTGAAATATATGCTTTTTCTGTTTATCAATTTTTTTTTGTGCTGCTTCTCTTTCTTTATAGAAAATATCTAGCTTGTCATAAACTAAGCCAATGATTGCCGTCCATACGCCTACATTAAGAACAATCCAAGCTTCATCTTTAATTGCTGGATTACTTTGAAAAGAAACGAAAAACGTACCAGTAAAGGCGGCTATAAATAATAGTGGACCTGAAGCAAGTAAGAGAAATTCCACAATTTTTGATACACATTTCTTAAAATAAAACTTAAGTGATTTTACCTTTAGCAATATTACACCTCCACATAATTCCATCGCATTTTTAAGATTTTAAACTGTTCTCCTTTTGATGTGACGATTTTATTATAATGGATAAATCAATTTAATTTAATAAAATATTATAATGAATTTTAAATCAAAAAATTATATGCTAGAGCAAAGGCTTTGACCTAAGGACGTTATTTATTTACGGTAACTTATCTTATAAACAGATTAGTTACTTCTTTATATTCTTATAGACTCTTAATATAATAGGAATAAACGGTTAGAAATACCAATTTTGAGGGGAGTGATAATTATGTAAACGGATTCAGACACAAAAAACAATATCACTTTTAGAAAGAAGGGATTGTATGTCTAGTAAAGATGTGTGGCGATGGTTGCTACCTAAATTTAGTAATGAAGTTTTGACTCAAATATACGAAGTCACAAAAATTCCAGTTAATGGTGTCCGAAAAAATAAACTTAAGTCTTTCATTAATAAAACAAATAGAAATATGCTTATTTCAAAATTGCTTGACACAAAGAATTTGCCAAAATTGATGTCCTGGTCCAAAGGGGTCACGTCAAATCTACTAGATGGATTATCATTGGTAGATAAAGAGGTAAACGAACTAGTAAATATTGCGGAGCACAGTAATGCTGCTACGGTATTTACAAAACTATTTTTTGAAGACCAAGAAAAAAAGGCAGTTCAATTGTACGCACTTTTAAAAGACGAACAGAGTGAATTATTAAATCTTCCGAATGAATCCATTACACTTAACACTGAATCGGACGATGAAAAACCGATGACAAAACAAAAAACAATTTCTAACGAAAAGCCAAAAGAGGAAACGACGACCTCTAAAAAAGACCAAAAGAAGATACAACAACTCGAACAAAAGGTAGACAACCTAAAGAAGGAGTTGGAAAAACGCGATGAAATTCATAAGAAAAAGATAGACGAGATGATAGAAAAAAATAAGAATACCCATGAAAAACTAACTGAAAAAAACCGATTGTATAACGAATTAGTAAAAGAAAACGAAAAAATGACTGAGTACACGGGGGGAACAGGTAAATGGAATAAAG
Organism: Bacillus sp. S4; assembly: GCF_040838205.1. Lineage (NCBI taxonomy): Bacteria > Bacillati > Bacillota > Bacilli > Caryophanales > Bacillaceae > Bacillus > Bacillus sp. S4. Next base: position 5,508 of record NZ_JBFPJI010000164.1, on the reverse strand, counting down.
AAAAAGCCGCGTTAGAAGAAACAATAAAAGTTTTGCAGAGTAAATTAAATTATTTACATGCACAACAAATGAAAGAGAAACAATTACATGAAAAACAACTACAAGAACTATCAAAGGAAGGTTCTGATAACAAAACAACAACTGAAATGAAAGTAACTTTGAATCAAACAAATAAAACTCGAATTCTTGTAATTGGAAAACCTCTATTTACACAACGATTTCAAGATGAAAGAATCGAATTTAATTTTGTAGAATCAGATGATGTTCATAAGTATCCATTTACAAAAGACTATGAAAATTATTGGATTTTATCATACGAACTCAATCCTCAAAACCAAATGTTATTGAGTATGAATGATTCGTATTCACAACTAGACAAGAAAAAAATCAAAATTTGTAAAGATTTCAATGAAGTAAACGAATTATTGAATCAATATAACGGAAGAAGAGAGAGGGTTATGTAGCATGTACGGAGCAAAAAGATGGGATATTAATATTGCAGGGATTTTAGCAAATGACGGGGAGGTTTCAACAGGAAGAAGTTCTGTTATTATCAATCAAAACGATAATTTACAATTTTACATACGAATCGTTTCTACACCCCCTGAAAGTTTCCCTCGACAAATAAGAGATGTATGTTGTTATGAGGAGGAGTTAAATAATTGGGGTTTTTATGATGATATTACTAAAAGCCACTTCGACAGAAAGCAAGCGCTTCGCGATTTTTTGAATCGCTATATACTCTTTTTTAAAGTAGATTTAAAAAAACCAAGTGGCGGAATGGAGTATCATGTTGCAAGAGATGTAAGTATTGTTAAGAAATCTGATTCTTTTGCCCCTGGTACATTTTTGGAGCCGATTCCAATTTTTTCAGAAGAAACAACTGAGCGTACAAAAGAGGTATTTGAACAACAATTACAGGGTAAAAAATATATAGGAGAAAACAAACAAATCTCTAAGGATGATGACGTTGCTCCATCTATGATTTTATGGAAACATCAACCGGACAAGCAAGAATATACACTATACGGTTCATTTGAAAAATATGATTATGCTCATGGTGGTTTTCGATTCTATACATCATCAAACCAAGTGAATTCCATCAATTTACAAACGGAATATGTTATGAATAGTTATTTGCATGAACAGGTTCTTTTTATGGAATCAAAACAATGCGATGAATTGCAAGATTTGCTTAAAGAACATGGGGAACCGATTGGCGGATTAGAAACACAAGATGCTCCAAAAGAACAATTATTAGATGACAAACCTGTAGAACCTGTTACACCAGAAGAACACTCTATTGGTTACAGAGAACATGAGTTTATGGAAGTATTTCAAAATGAATGCAAACGTTTAGGACTCTATTATGATACTAAAGATTTATATAATTTCCATACTGCAATGAAAACGGGAAGTCTTGTAATTTTAGCTGGTATGAGTGGTACTGGAAAATCGAAGCTTGTCCAATGTTATGCAAATGCTTTGAAACTAACCAAAGACCAAATGTTATTTGTACCGGTTCGTCCGTTTTGGCAAGATGATGCAGATGTAATTGGTTATCTAGATACATTACATAACGTATATCGCCCAGGAGATTCCGGTGTGATGAATATCTTAGCCCGTGCTAAAGATTATAGTGAAGACTTGCATGTCGTTTGCTTTGACGAAATGAATCTTGCACGCGTTGAACATTATTTCTCACAATTCTTATCGGTACTTGAGTTGGAAGAAAATAAGCGAATTTTACGTTTATATAATGAAGAGTTTAGTGCAAGAATCTACAACCAAAATGTATTTCCACCTACTTTACGTATAGGAAGTAACGTGATTTTTGTAGGAACTGTAAATCTTGATGAATCTACATTCCAATTCTCTGATAAGGTATTAGACCGAGCGAATGTAATTACTTTAAATATGCAGCCGTACTCCAATGTGCTACAAATGGAAGAACAACGAAAACAAGAACCAATTATACCGAAGTCAGAGCCGTTTACATTTGATGAATACGAAACATTCAAGAAAAAAGAACGTGAAATTTCATTACATGAAAATGAATCTAAGTTCCTCTGGGATTTGCACATTGAATTGCAAAATTGCAGTCGAAACTTAGGAATCGGATGGCGTATTATTCGCCAAATCAGCAATTTTCTAAATAACATTCCGCTAAACGCTCCTCTTAGTAGAGAAGAAGCTTTTGATATTCAGTTAGTACAACGTGTTCTAACAAAAGTTCGTGGGTCGGATGAACAATTTACGGAATTGATTGGTAAGTATAATTCAGACACAAGAACAGTAGAGAACAGTAAATTGTTAGAATTATTATCTACTATGCCAACTTCCTATGAATTTAAACAAACACGAAAATTGATAGGGGAAAAAGCGAAGGAGTTACGTTTATATGGTCATACCATTTAAAGTTATTTTTCGGCAAAATGAAAAGGAGGTACCTATTACTAACTTTGTGATGGATGAAACGCTTTTGTATGGAATCGAAAGCGAACAGGTACAGGTACCGGAAGTTGTGGAGAACAAAAATTTAGAGTTAGATTTTATTTGTGAGGATGAAACAGCCCGTCTTTATATGGATGGGTTGGATACTCTTCCTTCTTGGAATTTATTAATTGGGGATGACGATGTTGCATATGTATCTCCTGAAATAAGTCCTATAGATTTATTCAAGTATTCAAAAGACCCGAAAAAATCTAATGAGTATTATCCACTCATCCCTGGATATTATCGAATTAAGGTAGTTGTGCAAGATGTAGCGTACTATTCTTGGCTCAAGGTACAACCAAAACAAATTACAGAAGAACAATGGGTTTCGATGCGTGAAGACGTTGAAGAAACGTTGAATGGATTAGCGCAGGATTTGATACGAAAAAATGCAAGTCTTGGAATTAATAGTTCACTTCCAATTCCCATTCATATTCTTCGGAAATTATATATTGTTAAAAAGGATTACTTGAAATGGATTAACTCTTTAAAATCTATTCAATCCGAACCCCGTATGCGGATTCGTAAAGAATATGATTTGGTTCCAGAAGGAAAAGCTGGAATTGTTGATGCTACTAGTATTCGTTATCGTTCTAGACATCCAGAAAGTCGAGATTATGTTTATACACCTAAACATACTAGAAATCATAACTTATTAGAAAATCAGTGGATTAAAAAAATTATGCGTTTTATCTCACGAGAAATGAACGATTTATTGCTATATCTCCATGACCATAAAGAAAAAGTACAACAAGAAATTAAAAAAGAACAGTATTTTCAACGCTTTCGTGGCGATGAGAGTGTCCAAATTCGTATGAAATCTAAAGTATTAGATGAATTATTAGAATATGAACGATTCGTTCGACAAGTGAGAAGTGAATGCTTGATTGTATTAAAAGAAGATTGGATGGAGGAAGTAGAAGAAGCAAAAATGTTGAACATTCCTCATGCGCTTCATTTAGACATGAGATATCGACAATTATATAAACTGTATCGTTTATTAAAAAATGAAGAATTGTCCATTGCACTGGATACCAATTATGATTACTATTGGAAACGAACGGATTTATTGTATGAAATTTGGGGATTTTTACAATTGGTAAATGGATTACAGAATGAAAATGTTGGTTTTGAAGTAGTAAAAGGTTGGATTTTTGATACAAATCCTAATTCTAAAGCAATTACGGTTCCTTTTTTAGAACCAGGAACTACAATTGAGTTTAAGAAAGAAAATGTTCGATTACGTTTGGTTTATGATGAAACCTTACCATTCAATAAGGAAAAGACAGTTCTGGATAAACCGATTTATGCAGATGGAGCACATACTCGTCCAGATGTTCGAATGGATATATATGAACTTGATGAATATATTGGAACAATTATGGTCGATTTCAAATACAGACCTTTGTATTTTATATGGGATAGTAATTCATTGTCATCTAGAAAACAAACAGAAGTTATGCGACAATTAATTTCTTATCGAGCCAATATGAATTCTCCTTTCCTATATAAGAACGCGTCTCCGGACCAATGGCAAGTATTTAGACCGATACGTGAAGTTTGGGCAGTTTATCCAAAGCATAAGGTTAGTACACAACCTAAAGACCCTATGGAGAATTACCAGGTTCGTTTGATGGAATTAACGCCTTTAGAAAATAAAGACGAATTCTACCTTAGTATTGCAGATGCGATTCAAAAGGTAGTAGGTACTTATCATAAGTTGTTTCACCAACGAGTGTAATATTAAGATGCATAATATAGTTAATAAAAAAGCACCTAATTATAGGTGCTTTTTTAACGTTTTGATTTTACATATCCATTTTCTTATGCTTCTTTTTCTGTGCAAAACCAGGCAATATTACTTGTTGCTTTATCATAAAATTCTCCCTTAGGAACATGATAAATCTTGCTGTTTGCATTGCCTTTGATTTTCCCCTTGCAAGCTACATTGCTTTCTTTATTATCGTTTGAATTGTTTTGAGAAGGGGGTAGAATTTGTTTTAGGATGATTAGAGTTTGTTGAAGAACTTGTATTGAAATCATTAGCAGCATAGTCTTCAATACTCCATATCCCAATTCCTTTTTTCTGTGCTTCTTTTTGAATTGCATAAAACTCATCGATGTGATTTGTGTTTGGTGCATATACATAAGCAACTCTTGCTAATCCCTTTTTTAGTAACATCTTATTTATCATCTGACCATCTACATACACATAAGCTAGTAAATTAAAAGACGCAGAGTGGTTTGATGAAGCGTTGGATGCCTTTTATAGAGATACATCAACTAACGGCACCAAAGTGACTGAAGCAATAGCAATGACAAGAGTAGGTGGGAAAGTTATCATTAAACCATAATATTTTGTTTTTGTCGCAGATACTTTAATTACATGAGAAAAACTAAAGACTGAAAATACAGTGGTCTTTGGTTTTTCTTTTGATTAGACTATGTTAAATAATAGTGTTGATTTTTTGTAAGAAATAAAGGACCTCTTTTAAAGGTCCATTTTTGTTTGTAAAAATTATATTAATTCAGCCTTTAAGAAGTCCCATCAACATATTAACGAAAACATATGCTAAGCAAATTTATATACCATTTTGTCCTTTTGAAATAAATTTGCATTATAAGTTGTGAAAAATCTTGTTCCGACAAGCTCGAAGGCGTTTTTAAGATATACCATGTATTCATACGGTTACGTCCTTCATACAGCAGTAGATGCTTATAACAAAGGGTTTCAAATTGTGGTTTATGAAAAAGCAGTAGCATCTTTTAATGCGCAAGGACATGAATATGCACTTGGACATTTTAAATCTTGTTTACATGCAGAAGTGAAGTGAAAAAAAGAGGCCTTCAAAAAGGTCTCTTTTTCACATTTAAATAGAGACGACTTGCTGTTGAATTAACTTTTTAATGAACGGGCTAATGTTTTCTGGTAGCCCATTTAAATCAAAAAATTGTACATTTGACACTCCCACCCCTAAAGGGGCCAGCTGACTAACGTCAGTGGGATTCTTG
>NZ_JBFPJI010000163.1:0-7063 GCF_040838205.1 Bacillus sp. S4 | reverse complement strand
GTACAGGTAATTCATTTTATTTTACATCAAATTAAAATAAATTTATATGCTTAAAAGAAATAAAAAAAGGAATATTTACCTATTTATAGAAAAATTACATTTAAGTATAAAAAATTACAGAAAGAAGGAATATTGTTAGAAACAGTAAAAAAATTATTTTTTCGTTACTCGGTTTATTGTTATTTGCTACAGTATTACCATCTTCTATCAAGGCATATACACATAATGGTTCAAAGATTTCTAATCCAAATAATGCCTATTATTGGATTCATGGTGAGTTTAGTAAATACGGGTTAAAAGGTGAGGTTTTAAGGGGCATCACTGCTTGGAATCCTTCCTCAAAAATTCAATTTACTAAAGAATCCAGTCTCCCAGGGGGAGCAAATGTCAAAATTGAATATGTAGATAGATATAATGGAGATACTTATGGGATTTTTCGCGGTAGCGGTAATGTCACTCTTTTTAAAAAATGGCGTGTAGAATTAGACTCAGCAAGACGTAAAGAAACTGCAGTTCATGAAGTAGGCCATGCTCTCGGTTTAGGGCACACTCAAAAAAGTAATGACAGTATTTCTGTAATGCGACAGTATGAGTTTAATTATAAAGATTATCCACAATCAGATGATTGGGCTGGAATTAATGCAAGATATTAAAAGGGGGCATTATACAGATGAAAAAATCACTGAGGTTCTTATCGATAATCATAGTATTAAGCTTCATCACATTTTTATTTATAGGAAATCCCTTTGTTGAATCTAAGTCAAAAGAGATCACATTCGATGCAAAAACTGACGGCTTCAACAATTTGGAAGAACTAGAAAATAATTCACCAATTATAGTTCGTGGAATAAAAACAGATGAAAAAGAAACAGAAATTTATAGATCAGAAGTTGATGGCGAAGTAAATGGAGGTTTCACTTTATCTGGTTTCAAAGTGAATAACGTATATAAAAATAGTCAACAGGATACTAATATATTAGTGGGCAAAGAAATTCAAATAACCGAAAATGCTTATTATGATAAACAAACTAATACAGCTTACAATATCAACGGTTACACAAACATGGTTAAAGAAAAAGAATACCTATTATTCTTAATACCAGTAGATGATGGCAAATATGCAACTCGTGCCGTTACATTTGGAAAGGTACCTTTATATACACAGAAGACAACCATCAATAAATCCTCTACACTTTCGGAAGATCATGTTCAAAATGATGGTGTTATTGAAAGTATTTTCAAAGACGCACGAGAAAAATATAAAGATTAATACTAAAAGCTTTCCAAGTTAAATAGAAAAGAGGCTGCCAGTTATGACAGTCTCTTTTCTATTTAGAAGAATAAATGCAAGAAATCTTCTGTTGTAATATTACCGAAGTAACGCGCGATATCTACGCCTTCTAAAGCTACAGTGAATGTATCTTTATCAAATTGTACGCCTGTTAGACGTTCTTCAATGTCATGAACATCTAGTGATCCGAAGAAATCACCGTAAATTTTACATTCTGTTACTGTTCCTTTTTTCACTTCAAGGCGAACATCAACTTGTCCAACTGGGAAGCGGTGTGAATGTTGTAAGTTGAACTTCGGAGACTTCCCGTAGTTCCAGTCCCAATTGCGGTAACGTTCTTCAGAAATTTTATAGATTTCTTTCCAATCAGCTTCTGTTAATTCGTACGTTGGAATTTCTGTTTCTCCTTCGAAAATTGTTTCTAGCAGAAGTTGTCTAAACTCTTCTGTCGTCATTTTTTCGTTTAAGAACTCTGTAATATTCGCAACGCGGCTACGGATTGATTTAATTCCTTTTGATTGAATCTTATCCATCTTCACTTTTAGTGCTGATACAACGTGATCGATTTCAGAGTCAAATAATAACGTACCGTGACTAAACATACGACCTTTCGTTGAAAACTGAGCGTTACCTGAAATTTTTCTACCTTCAGCTAAAATGTCGTTACGACCACTTAGCTCTGCATTTACGCCTAGTTTACCAAGCGCTTTCGTTACAGGTTCTGTGAATTTTTTGAAGTTGCTGAAACTGTCTCCATCATCTTTCGTAATAAAGCTGAAGTTTAAGTTTCCTAAATCATGATATACTGCGCCTCCGCCTGATAAACGACGAACGACATGAATGCCTTTTTCTTTTACGTAATCTGCATTAATTTCTTCCACTGTGTTTTGGTTTTTACCAATGATAATCGAAGGCTCATTAATGTAGAACAGTAAATATGTTTCGTTAATATCTAAATTTTTAACACAATATTCTTCAATCGCTAAGTTTATCGTAGGATCTGTAATCCCTTTATTATCAATAAATAACATCGTATCACCTCATGAATTCCAAACGTAACCACTATGCGCAAGCGTAATATGGCCACTGAAAATTTGTTTTGCTTCTGTTACTAAATCAGATGGATTGCCTGTATGTGGCAAATGCGTTAATAAAAGTTCTTTTACATTCGCAGTTTTCGCAATACTTGCTACTTCTGTACTATTCATATGCCCTGCTTTGGCAGCCTCTTGATGTGCATACATATTACATTCACAAATGAAAAGATCAGCATCTTTTGTGAACGGAATAAATTCAGGAATATAACTTGAATCTGCACTGTATACTATGGCATCATCCCCAGCTGTAATACGCATCGCAAAGCATGTAACAGGATGAACAGTTTTTAAGAATGAAATGGAGAACGGTCCAATTTGAAGTGTTTCTTCTGGATTGTACGCGATTCCTTTCGTATGCGGTTCATGCGTTAAAGAATGGAATCCATTCTCATCAAACAAATGACCGTATATTGGTAACTCCGGTAGTTGTCCTTTTGTCACACTCGTAATTAATCTTGCATATTGCAATACCCCAATATCTGCAACATGATCGTGATGATAGTGCGACAATACAACTGCATCTATATCAGATGGTGTTATATATTTTTGAAGCTGTGCTAGTACACCACTACCACAGTCTACAAGTAAACGAAAACCATCGTGTTCAAACAAATACCCCGACGTTGCTTCTCCCGCTTCTGGAAAGCCGCCCCAAAAGCCGACAACAGTCATCTTCATATGTATCCATCCTTTCTAAAACCGTGTAGGAATGCGGTTTTTCTCCGTACTTGAGAAAGTTTTTTACTTACATCCTACATTGTTAACTATAATCCATTTCCTAAACTTTTTCATTAATTTTCAATTTTGTTATAAAACAGTTGTTGACTTTTGTTTTTTGTACTAATACAATGATAGTAAGAAATGGAAATGGAGGGATTGACATGATTGATCAACCAATGGAGTTTTTCCGAAATTTACCGACGAAAACTTGTGCACACTGCGGGAAGGAAATTGATGAGCAACACGAAGCATACCATAACAAATGTGACGATTGCGTTCACGAAGAATAGTAGTTTGTGAACATAAAAAAACCTAGCAGACATAGTCTACTAGGCTAATAACATCGTATCCTTCATCGTTGAACCTTTCACCAAGAGCTCTAGTTCAAACTCATACAATTCTTTTTGTCGATAATTTTTCGTATGGATTTTATCCATCATTAATTCGACAACTTTTCGGGCCATCTCGTCGATTGGCTGTTCAATTGTCGTAATACCTGGCTCTGTAATCTGCGCTAAAATTTGATTATCAAAACCGATCACAGCGAGATCTTCTGGAATACTCCAACCATGGCGTTTCGCCTCTGAGATAATTCCAGCTGCAACCTCGTCGCCTCCTGCCAAAATCGCGGTAGGATTTTTTTTGTCCTTTAATACTTCATTGAATATTCGTTTTCCATCGTCCCAAGAGAAAGCGTTTTCAAGAAAATCGATCGCTTCCACTTCTCTACTCTTTTCAGTAATAGCGCGTAAAAAGCCCATTTTTCGCTGTTGGCTCACTACTTTCGTTTCGTTACCACGGCAAAAAATCAGATTACGATATCCTTGTTCTAATACATGATTGGCAGCTATGTATGCTCCCTGTGCATGATCAAATTTCACTGTTGGAACATTTGCTTCCTCAATATATTCATTACATAACACGATTGGACCGTGTTGCAAGTATGGCTCTACATCTTCCCACGGATTTTCTAGTGAACATAGAATAATCCCATCTACTTGTTTCGTAGATAATAATTGTAAATACTCCATCTCTTTTTCCGGTAAATATCTTGTTTGACAAATAATCAGTTTATATTTATGTTCAGAAGCAGCAATCTCGATTGCTTCAATAAATCTACTAAAAAAAGGATTTGTAATCCTTGGAACAAGCACCGCAATTGTTTCTGTTTTTTGTTTACGAAGCCTTCTCGCCGCAGAATTAGGAACGAAGCCTAAATGCTTCATTGCTAATTGAACCCTTTTCTTCTTCTCATCTGAAACATATGGATGATTATTGATCACCCTAGAAACCGTTGTCCTTGATAACCCCGCTAATTTCGCCACGTCCTCGATAGTCGACACGAAATTTTCCCCCTTTGCATGAAAACGTTTTCTTATCCTGATTATATAGTATATTATTGGAAACTGCAATATAGGTTCTTATGATTTTACTATATTAATATTATACATAGGGAAAAGTCTGTTAACTGCAGGAAATTACACACTACTTTTAGAATTTCACAATAAGAATATTTATAAAATAAAGGATGATATTTCATGAATCGGACGGATCGTTTATTAGCTATATTAATTGAATTACAAAGAAAACAAACCGTTACAGCACAAGGCTTAGCTGAAAAATTCGAGACAAGTATACGCACTATTTATCGAGATATGGATGCACTTAGTGAATCTGGCGTCCCGCTTTTCGCAATGCCTGGTCACGGTTATTCATTAATGGATGGTTATTTCTTACCACCCATTCAACTTACGCCTGAAGAGGCTGTTACTCTTTTATTAGGCGGTGATTATATTGAGAAAACTTTCAATTCTTCTTTTTCTGTACATGCGCAATCGGCAAAAGAGAAACTTGAGGTTGTCCTCTCTACTGATCAAAAAAAGAAAGTTGAAGAGCTGCGAGGAACTTTCCGTTTCCTTTCTCCTATATTTTCTCATCAGCAACCCGAGCGAGAACAACTAGAAAACCAACTTTTCTTATTGCAAGAATCTATTCAAAAAGAACAAGCTATCTCTTTTTCTTATCGTAAACCAAGAGAAACTACAAAAATAAATCGGACCGTTCATCCTTACGGTTTAGTCAATATTTCAGGAATTTGGTACATCGTTGCTCATTGCTTACTGCGAAAACAAATACGTAATTTTCGTTTAGACCGTATGGATACATTACAGCAAGAACAAGAATTCTTTACAAAACCGAAGGACTTTTCTTTACAAGACTATCAACCTGAAAACAATCGTACTGTTACGATTCATTTATTATTTCCATCCCATATTGCACATAAAATTATTGAATCACGATACTTTTTTATAGATTCATACGAGCATCAGGATAATGGTTTTCATGTCTTTTTGAAATCAAGAAATATAGATGAAGTCTTTCAATGGATATTAAGCTGGGGTAGCCAAGTGCAAGTACTAGAGCCAAAAATTCTTTCTGAGAAAATATATGATGAAGTAAAAAAAATGTTAAAACTTTAATTTTTTATTTTACTACTGACATAATGTTGTCAGTAGCCCTCCTTTATTGTAGGTATTAACAAATACATTTTCTTAAAAAGGGGATAACAATATGAACAAATTTGAGGATTTAGCAACGTATTACATAGAGGAATTAGAAAAATACTCTCTCGAACAATTTAGAACGAAACCTTCTACAGAAGAATGGTCTCTTGGTCAAATGTATAATCATTTACTTTCGGCTACATATATGCAGTTAGATGCAATCGCAAAATGTAGAACTGAAATGCCCTCTGTAACTAACAAAAAAACGGATATGGGTGAAAAAGTATATATAATGGGGGCTTTTCCTGACATACAAATAAAAGTGCCAGATCATCCGGGATATGCACCCGAAAATCCAACTAACAAAGAAGAAGTACAAGAACGTTTTCTGGAATTAATTACAGTTGTTAAAGACATTGAGCCAACACTTACTTCTATTCCTAATGATTGTAAAGTAGAGCACCCTGGACTTGGTTACTTAAATGCGGCAGAGTGGTTCCAGCTCATTTCTATGCATTTTGCACACCATCTTCGTCAGAAAGATCGGCTAGAGCTTAAGGTTTGCTAAGTGTAAACACTTCTACTAAAAAGAGACTCCCAATATGCAATATTGGGAGCCTTTTCAATTTCGATACAACATTCATACATCCAAACGAAAGAAATGTATACAATGAATCCAATCTTAACAGGTGCAAAACAACTATTACAGAACGACGAAGTTATTATATCTACTTCAAAGTGTTCACTTACTGGCTATATGATTACGCAAAACGTCCCTTATCCGGGCATGTTACTTGCTACTAATAGAAGGTTTCTCTTTTTTAGCCAATATAAAAACCCATCAATACATCGTCTCCATATGATCCATCTTCATATTTAATTTGCTTTCTTTGTCTTCCTTCTTCTACAAAACCAATACGTTTGTACACTTGAATTGCCCTATCATTAATAGAAACTACACCTAAGCAAATTTTCTCTAAACCTTTCTGCCCTTTAGCCCAGCTAATAAGAAATTCAATTAGCTTCGTACCAATGCCTTGATTACAGTACGCCTCTCTAATCCCCATTCCCATTGTACCTGCATGTCGTAAGCGTTCTAGTTCATATCGATTGAAAAGTAAAAAGCCAACCACCTTATTATCTACTTCATAAACTATGTAAAGATTACCTTTTCCCTTACTTTTCCGTATTTTTTCTCTTTCTAAATCAATATCATTTGGTACTTTATTTGGAGATACTATAAAAAACTTTGTAGTAGTTTCCGATAATATAATTTCTTTTCTAATAGCCATAATTGATTCCGCATCAACCTCTTTTGCTAATCGTATCACAAAATCACCTCTTACCTTTTTCTTAAAAGAATAATGCTGAAGCTATCAAACTAAGGAATCTCCAAAACTCTCAATATGCAACATTACATATTGAGAATCTTTTCACTTTTGATATAATAT
>NZ_JBFPJI010000162.1:0-7084 GCF_040838205.1 Bacillus sp. S4 | reverse complement strand
ATATTATATAAGAAATTGATGTATATTTTCCGGAAATTTGTTAAGGAATAGAGGTATATAATATGTTTACTTAAAAAGGGAGGAAAGATTATGAAATTACCAAGTGAAATTTGCATCGTTTGTGAGACAAAAAGAGGAGAAGGAATATATGTATATAATAATTTAATATGTTATGAGTGCGAAAGAAATCTGGTGAATACTGAAACAAATGACCCAAAGTATATACATTATTTAACACAACTGCGAAAATTAGAAGTATCATATTTTTAAATAGGCATTATGCCTATTATTTTTTTTGCCCTAATATCTGTATAATAGATACAGAATGAATAATAAGGAAGAGATGTATATGAATCAAAATCGTATGCCTTTATATGAGGCGTTAATGGAATTTAAAGAAAGGCGACTACTATCTTTTCATGTTCCGGGTCATAAGAATGGTTTAAACTTCCCTAAGAAAGCTTCAGGGGGGTTTAAGGACATATTATCGATTGATGTAACAGAGTTAACAGGATTAGATGATTTACATAGTCCGTTTGAATGTATAGATGAAGCACAGCAATTATTAGCTGAAGTATATGGCGTGCAAAAAAGTTATTTTTTAATTAATGGTTCAACAGTTGGAAATTTAGCAATGATTTTGTCTTGCTGCGGCGAAAATGATATTGTCCTCGTACAAAGAAATTGTCATAAATCAATCATTAATGGTTTGAAATTAGCAGGGGCGAATCCGGTCTTTTTAAACCCATGGATTGATGAAGTACATAACGTACCAGTAGGTGTTCATGATGACATTATTAAGGAGGCAATTACAAAGTATCCAAATGCAAAAGCACTTATTTTAACACATCCTAATTACTATGGTATGGGAATTGATTTAGAGGCAAGTATCGCTTACGCACATGCACATAAAATTCCTGTTCTAGTAGATGAAGCCCATGGGGCACATTTTTGTATAGGGGACCCCTTCCCGAAGTCAGCATTAGTTTATGGTGCGGATATTGTGGTTCATTCCGCACATAAAACATTACCTGCGATGACAATGGGATCTTATTTACATATAAATAGCCGTTTGGTGAGCGAAGAAAAAGTTTTCTCCTATTTAAGTATGCTACAATCTAGTAGCCCATCGTATCCAATTATGGCTTCTCTTGATATAGCACGTTTTGCAATAGCAGTTATAAAGGAAGAGGGTCATGATGAAATTGTTGAGTTTTTACGCCGATTTAAAGAAGGCTTGCAATCTATCCCACAAATAGCCATCTTGCAATATCCATCGCAAGACGAATTAAAGGTTACGGTGCAAACTCGCTGTCAGTTATCGGGGTATGAATTACAGTCTGTATTTGAAAAGGTCGGTATATATACGGAAATGGCAGATCCATATAACGTCCTATTTATATTACCGTTACAAGTAAATGAGGGGTATATGAAAGCTATAGAGATAATTCGAGTAGCTTTGCAGCAATATAAGGTAAAAGACAAGACAGCATCAATTCGTTATACTTATAAAGGGGAAATTTCCCCTTTACCGTATACGTATAAACAATTAGAGAGATACGAAACGAAGTTAGTATCTCTAGAAGAAACCGTTGGTATGATAGCGGCAGAAATGGTGATTCCGTATCCACCTGGAATTCCATTGATCATGTATGGAGAGAGAATTACTCAAGAACATACAAAGCAAATTACTCATTTAGAGAAAACAGGGGCTCGTTTTCAAGGTAGTACGAAATATATGAACGTGTATGATATAGAAAGTAGGTTTTAGGATGAAGGGATTATTTGTAACAATTGAAGGGCCAGAAGGTTCGGGTAAAACAACATTAATTAAAAGTTTATTACCATATTTTGAGCAAAAGGCACAAAAGGTAATGGCGACCAGGGAACCGGGTGGTATTGCAATTTCTGAAGATATTAGAACAATTCTACATAAACAAGAGTATACGATGATGGAGGCACGTACAGAGGCGCTCTTATATGCTGCTGCACGTAGACAACATTTAGTGGAAAAAGTTATGCCGGCACTTGAGGAAAACTATCTTGTACTATGTGATCGTTTTATAGATAGCTCTTTAGCGTATCAAGGGTATGCAAGAGGCTTAGGTATGGATAAAGTATTTGAAATTAATCGTTTCGCAACGGAAGATTGTATGCCTAGTTTAACAATCTATTTAGATATTGAGCCAGAGGTAGGTTTAGCACGAATTGAAAAAGATGCAGGACGTGAAGTAAATCGACTAGACATGGAAGATATCTCTTTCCATAAACGTGTGCGTGAAGGGTATTTACAAGTTGTAGAGCGTTTTTCTAATCGCATTGTATTAGTAAATGCTGATCAACCAATGAAAAAACTTATAGAAGAAGTTGTTCAGATTATAGAAGATAAATTGTTATAATAGAAGGAAAGAATGAAATAAGTGAGGTATGCAGTATGATAAATACGTGGGAGCAGCTTTCTGCTATACAGCCCATCGGTGTCAAAATGTTGATGAATAGCATTGCAAAAGAGCGTATATCCCACGCTTACTTGTTAGAGGGAGGGAAAGGGACTGGGAAGTTCGCCACAGCAATTCAAATGGCAAAAAGTTTCCTCTGTTCACAAAGAAATGGTGTAGAGCCTTGTCATGTATGTACGAATTGTCGCCGAATTGATTCAGGTAACTACCCAAACTTACATATTGTAAAACCAGATGGATTATCTATTAAAAAACAGCAAATTCACGATTTACAAGAAGAGTTTTCAAAAACAGGATTAGAAGCAAATAAAAAAGTATATATTATTGAGCATGCAGATCGTATGACAGCAAATGCAGCGAATACGCTTTTAAAGTTTTTAGAAGAACCAAGTAGTGATACAACAGCTATTTTACTTACTGAACAAAGTCATCAGATTTTAAATACAATTTTATCTCGTTGTCAAGTTGTTACATTTAGACCGTTGCCTACAAAATCTTTAATTAAGAGATTAGAGGAAGAGGGTATTACAGTTTCTTTATCTACACTTGCTGCGCAGCTTACAAACAGTTTTGAAGAAGCTTTATTAATGTGTAATGATGAATGGTTTGCACAAGCGAGAGCTTTAGTGATAAAATTATGTGAAGCGCTCGAAAAAGATAAGGCCTCTATTTTTTTTGTACAAGAAAAATGGGGGAAGCACTTTGGAGAGAAAGAACAATTACAGCAAGGCTTAGATATGTTACTCCTTATTTATAAGGATTTATTATATGTTCAACTTGGAGAAGAAGATCGTCTTGTTTTTCATGAGCAGAAAGAGATGTTTGAATCCTTTTCTTATGCTCAGAAGCGCATTGTATCAGCTCTCTTTAATATATTAGAGGCAAAAAATAGAATCAACGCTAATGTAAATGCGCAGCTTGTGTTCGAACAGTTAGTGTTGCGGTTGCAGGAGGGATGACCGTTTTGTATGATGTAGTAGGTGTTCGCTTTAAGAAGGCCGGAAAGGTATATTACTTTGATCCAAATCAGTTCGATATCTCAGAAAATGAGTTTGTAATTGTAGAAACGGTAAGAGGTATTGAATACGGAAAAGTAGTTATTACCAAAAAGCAAGTTGATGAAAACGACGTTGTATTACCGCTTAAAAAAGTTATTCGTATTGCAAATGAAAATGATCGTACCATTGTTGAAGAGAATAGGCATGCTGCGAAAGAAGCATATCAAGTTTGTCAACAAAAGGTAGGAGAACATAATCTTGATATGAAGCTTGTAGATGTAGAGTATACGTTCGATCGTAATAAGATTATTTTTTACTTTACTGCGGATGGTCGGATTGATTTCCGAGAACTAGTGAAAGACTTAGCGGCAATTTTTAGGACAAGAATTGAGCTGAGACAGATAGGTGTTCGTGACGAAGCAAAAATGCTTGGTGGTATTGGTCCATGTGGTCGTATGCTTTGTTGTTCTACTTTCTTAGGAGATTTTGAACCTGTATCCATTAAAATGGCAAAGGATCAAAATTTATCATTAAATCCTGCAAAAATCTCTGGTTTATGTGGTCGCTTAATGTGTTGCTTAAAATATGAGAATGATGAATATGAGGCAGCAAAGGAACAACTTCCTGATTTAGATCAACGTATACAAACACCGCAAGGTACTGGCCGTGTTATCGGATTAAATATTTTAGAAAGATTAATTCAAGTGGAACTAGTAGACAAGGAACGGATAGTAGAATATACGTTAGATGAATTAATTAATAAAGGGGTCGTTTCGAGTCAAACCACAGATTAATGAGGTGGGTGCTTGTGGAGAAAAAGGATATTTTTGCATCGGTTTCTAGTATGGAAGAGCAAATTGGACATTTATACAAACAGTTGGGAGAATTAAAACAACATCTTGCAGAATTATTGGAAGAAAACCAACATATAAAAATGGAAAATGAAAATTTGCGACATCGTTTTGAAGAAGTGCAGAACAAGGAAAAACAAAAAACTCAAAAACGCAAAGAAATGAAGGCGAAGACAGATATTGGTGAAGGCTACGATAACCTAGCGAGACTATATCAAGAAGGTTTTCATATTTGCAATCTACATTATGGAAGTGTACGTAAAGAGGGAGATTGTTTATTCTGTCTGTCATTTTTAAATAAAAAGTGAGATTACCTTTCCAATATAATTGGAAAGGTAATTTTTTATACACGAGGGTAGAATGAAATTTATTTTTACATTAATAGAGGATGAAATAGGGTAGGTTAAGTGTAAGAAAGGGAGCAATATATGAATTTATATGAAGATGAGCGTTTAGATTACTTATTAGCGCAAGATATGAAGATTGTACAAAGTCCATCAGTATTTAATTTTTCTTTGGATGCCGTTTTACTTGCAGATTTTGCTTGGGTGCCAATTCAAAAAGGTAATTTACTTGATTTGTGTACAGGTAACGCAGTTATCCCTCTTTTATTAAGTACAAGGACAAAAGGGAAAATTACAGGTGTAGAAATCCAAGAGCGCTTATATGATATGGGAATAAGAAGCGTTCAATACAATAATTTAGAAGAAAGAATTCATTTAATCCATGGAGATTTGAAAGATATGCCGGAGAAACTTGGACGTCATCAATATGATGTTGTAACATGTAATCCTCCCTATTTTCAAACACCACAAACTTCTGAGAAGAATATCAATGAACATTTAGCGATAGCTCGTCATGAAATTATGTGCACATTAGAGGATGTTGTATATGCAAGTAGCCAGTTAGTGAAACAGGGTGGGAAAGTAGCATTTGTACATCGTCCAGGTCGTTTACTCGACATCGTCACATTAATGCGTAAATACAAAATCGAACCGAAACGTGTGCGATTTGTTTATCCTAAGGCTGGTAAAGAAGCGAATACATTGTTAATTGAAGGAATTAAGGATGGGAATGCAGATTTAAAAATCTTACCACCTCTTTTTGTATATGAAGAAAACAACGAATATACAAAGGAGCTTCGTTCAATTTTATATGGAGAAGAATAAGCATTGTTTTTATGTGGTGGAGTGTTCTGATGGAAGTTATTATGCTGGATATACAAATCATATAGAAAAACGGATTCAGACCCATAATAGTGGAAAAGGTGCTAGATATACCCGCGCTAGGCTTCCAGTTGGTTTAAAATATGTAGAGGATCATGAGGATAAACGAACGGCTATGCAAGCTGAATATCACTTTAAACAGTTAACGAGGAAACAAAAAGAAGAATATATGCAAAAAGGAGAACGCTATGTGGCAGCAAAAAAGCTTTCAGCAAAATGAAAAGGGAGTTTTATATTTAGTACCGACTCCAATCGGAAATTTAGAGGATATGACATTTCGGGCAATCCGAATTTTAAAAGAGGCAGACATTATTGCTGCGGAAGATACAAGGCAAACGAAGAAACTTTGTAATTACTTTGAAATTGAAACACCAGTTATGAGTTATCATGAGCATAATAAAGGAGTAAGTGGACGGAAAATTTTAGATAAGTTAGAAGAAGGTAAGACTGTAGCCATTGTGAGCGATGCTGGTATGCCATGTATTTCAGATCCTGGTTATGATATCGTTGTAGAGGCTGTAGCAGAACAATATCATGTTATTCCGCTTCCTGGGGCAAATGCGGCTCTTACAGCATTAATTGCATCAGGACTTGAGACAAAACATTTTTATTTCTATGGTTTCCTGCAAAGAAATAAAAAGGGACGTAAGCTTGAATTAGAAAAACTACGCTATATTCCAACTACAATGATGTTTTACGAGGCACCGCATCGTTTAGATGACACTTTAATCTCTATGCAAGAAGTATTAGGAAATAGGGAAATCGTATTATGTCGTGAGCTAACGAAAAAATTTGAAGAGTTTATTCGTGGAACAATTGAAGAAGCGATTGAGTGGACGAAGCAAAATGAAGTTCGTGGTGAGTTTTGTATTTTAGTAGCAGGTTCAACAGAAGAACCTACTCAAGAAGAACAATGGTGGGAAGCTATTTCAGTATATAATCATATTGAACATTATATAAATGAAAAAGGTATGAATTCAAAAGAAGCGATTAAAACAGTTGCTAAAGACCGAGATTTGTCGAAACGTGAGGTATATCAAATCTATCATGTTGATAAAAAATAAGCTTCTCATAATTGAGAAGCTTATTTTGCTGTTTCGATATAATCTTGAAGTTCGTTTAAGACCTGTTCAGCGCCTTCTTTACTTAAGATAATTTTACCTTCAGCTAAAGATAGGTTACCATCAGATACTTCACCAGTTACTTGGCAAGTCATGTTTGGTTTATATTTCTTTAAGATGATTTTTTCTTCATCCACGTAGATTTCAAGAGCATCCTTTTCTGCAATACCTAAAGTACGGCGTAATTCGATTGGAATTACTACACGACCTAATTCATCAACTTTACGAACGATACCAGTAGATTTCATAATTCTTTTCCTCCTAAATAAATAGTTTATAAGTTTCGAGTCTATTTTTTGATTCGTCATTTTTCGACAAAATACCCTATGGACATATGATACCAATCATTTACATTTCCGTCAATTCTTAAATTCTATATTTTTAAAAAAGATTTATAGATTTTTATACTTCTTATATATAATAGAATGT
>NZ_JBFPJI010000161.1:0-7105 GCF_040838205.1 Bacillus sp. S4 | reverse complement strand
TAATAAGTGGATATGAGTGTCGTATTTCAATCCAAATGAAGGAGTACAATCAATGGAGCAAAACCCATCTTTGCAAGAAAATACAAGAAATAAACCGAAAAAAAGTAAGAAAAAAACAAAAATTATTATAAGCGCTATTTTATTCTTTTTAATAGTAGGTGGCGGTTATACTTGGTTTTTAGTAAATAAAGCATCTTCTGCTATTCGAAATGCCGCTCACGATTTAGCGCGCGGTGATAAATCTGATTTACGTGATAAAGCTGTAAAACCTATTACAAATAACGTCTCTGTCTTAATAATGGGTGTTGATGAAAGCGATGTCCGTGGGAAAGAATATGGTGAAGCTATAAGAACGGATGCACTATTACTTGCAACGTTTAATAAAGATAGCAAAACTGTAAAACTATTAAGTATTCCACGAGACACATATACTTATATTCCAGTAGAAAAGAAAAAAGATAAAATTACACACGCTCATGCATTCGGTTCTACCAAAAATGGAAAAGATGGCGGACCACAAGCAAGTATTGATGCAGTTGAAAAATTAACGAATGTTCCTGTCGATTACTTTGTAAAATTTAACTTTAAATCATTTATAAAAATCGTCGATGATTTGGGCGGAATTGAAGTTGATGTACCAGTTGAATTTACTGAGCAAGATAGCAATGATACTGCTGAGGCAATTCATCTGCAAAAAGGTGTTCAAAAGTTAAATGGCGAAGAAGCTCTTGCTCTTGCTAGAACAAGGCACATCGATAGTGATGCGATGCGTGGTCAACGTCAGCAACTCGTTATTGAAGCCATTTTAAAGAAACTAACGAGCGTTGGGTCAGTAACAAAAGTTGGTAACATCATTGATGACATTAATGGCCAATTCGTTACGAACTTAACATTCGATGATATGCTTTCATTCTATAAATATGGAGCAGATTCTTCAATTGAGAAATTACAAATTCAAGGTGAAGACTGTTACATGGCAAAAGGTGATGATACATGTAGTAAGTCAGCTGGTGGTGGCCGAACTTACTACTACAATCCAGATAAAAAAGAATTAGCTAATGTTACAAACGAACTTCGTAGTCACCTTGGATTACCTGCCTATACAAAATCAGATTCAGATTCGAAAAAAACAAGCTCAGAGAAAACAAAAGAATCTAAGTCTGAAAATACGAGTGAACGCGAATCAAGTAACGATGAAACTCAAAATAAGAATAACAGTGAAGATACAGAAACATCGTCTAATGACAATGAATAAAGTGAAGCAGTGCTCTATGGAGGTAGAGCACTGCTTCTTTTTAATGCTTTTAAAATAAAAAAATCAGAACTTTCCAACTATCTTTTTTAATATTTTTAAATTATAATAAATAATAGTAATCTATTCCAATTATCAGGGGGCTCACACATATGAAAGCTGCAGTAAAACATAACATTTCAGATTTTAAAGAGTACTTATAATCAAACGATATATACATGGAAGAAAATATAGATGAAAATGATGGTTCGGTACATTTTTCAGTAGGGTTAGAAACAGAAGCTGGCGCAAAGATTCAACTTATCGCTGCTTTCCAAAGCGAACATCCTGCTGTGGATATATACTGCTTCAATGTTGCTCTTGTACCTGATTCAACATCAAAAAATGACATTTTACATGTCATCAATGAATTAAACACATCTTATCGATTTGCAAAATTCACGCTAAACAAACAAAATGCAATTGATATTTCAACATCTCTTGCATTCTCAGAACCAAACTTTAATCCCGCACTTGTCTTTGAACATACGAGAATGCTATATAAACTGGCAAACGATGAATATAAGAACTTAATGAAAGTTATTTGGGCGTAAATAAAAAGATGGTGCTACAAGAGCACCATCTTTTTATTTCGATATCATATCAACCCACATCTTTATCGCAGTTCCTACAATTAAAGTAGACAATACATACTGCAAAACTTTTTGATTCACTCTCTTCCCTACTCTCACTCCAAGAGGAGCGGCAAATAAACTTGCTATCGCAACGATAAGAGCCGGAATAACAACTATTTGTCCAGTAATCACTTTCCCAGTAGTAATTCCTATCGAGGAAATAAAAGTAATAGCGATAGATGTTGCTATTGTTGTACGTATCGGTAGTTTTAAAACAACTAGCATAATCGGGACTAAAAGAAACGCACCACCAGCACCAATAATGCCGGAAACACTTCCTACAATAAACGCTAGCAAACTAGCGAGCCACTTATTGTACGTAATTCCTTCTGTCCCCTTACGATTGCTTCGCCTTGGTATAAACATCATAATAGCCGCAATAGTAGCTAGTAATGTGTAAACAACATTTACAGCATGCTCATTTAATAAATTCGCACTAAAGCTACCTACAAAGCTTCCTATTAATATACTAGCTCCCATATACACAACTAACGTTTTATCCATATCGTTACTTTTCCTATACGCCCACGCGCCTGCAAAAGTTGCAAAGAATACTTGAATCGCTGTAATACCACTCACTTCATGTGATGTATATCCAGCAAATCCTAGCAATACTGGAATGTATAAGATCATCGGATAATTAATAATTGCACCGCCAATCCCAACCATTCCTGAAATAAACGATCCTATAAACCCAATAATAAAAAGTAGCACTGTTAAACTCATATTGTATCCCCCGCCTTCTAAAAAGAAGGTGATTTAAATAAATAAATTCACATTCCCATCCGAAGCATCTGCTAAATATACACCTACTCCTGCAAACTCTACCCCTTCCATAATCTCTTCCTCTTTTAACCCTAATAAATCTACTGTCATTTGACAAGCTACAAGCTTAACTCCCTGTTCTTTCGCCATATCAATTAAATCAGGCAAAGGCATCGCATTATGCTTCTTCATAATACCTTTAATCATCTTTGGCCCCATACCAGCAAAATTCATTTTTGATAATCCCATCTTATCAGCGCCGCGCGGCATCATTTTTCCAAACACTTTCTCTATAAACGTTTTCTTTACTTTCACATGCTCATCTTTCCTAAGGGCATTTAAGCCCCAGAAAGTATGAAAAATAGTCACCTCTTGATCGTACGCCGCTGCACCATTTGCAATAATATAAGCTGCCATCGCTTTATCATAATCTCCACTAAATAAAACAATCGTCGTTTTCTTCTGTTGTTCCATGTTGTCCTCCTCTTAATTACCTATAGGGGTATTTTAAAAATTGTAAAAAGGCTCCAATTATCTAGCTACACCCGATACTATTTTCCCCTTACAAAGCGTTCATACCGCCTGAAACATTTATAACGCGCTGAAATCCTAATTTCTTTAATACTTTTGCTGCTTGCTTACTTCTCATCCCGCTCTGACAAATAACAATTACTTCCTTATTTTTATCTAACTGATTTACTTTACTAGCTAACTCATTTAGCGGGATATTCTGAAATCCCTTCATATGATTTCCTCTATATTCACCTACTGTACGAACATCGATAAAGTGTTTTCCCTGTTTTCCCACTATACTCTTTAATTCTTTTCCATTTATATTTTGAACACCTTTCATCGGTAAAACACGTGAAATAACAAACCATGCAGCAAGTACAATGAAAAGCGTACTTAATATTGTATTCATATAACCACCCTCTCCGCATTTACAAAACTAGTTCTTCACTACGCCTTCTTAATCCAAAACTTCAGCACATCGTCTTCTATATTATGCTTTACTATTTCATGACCACCTGTTTTTGACCATGCTGGAATATCCTTAATTGACCCTTTATCCGTTACATGTACTTCTAACACTTCTCCAGATTGTAAAGTATCCATCGCTCTCTTCGTTCTTACAATCGGCATCGGACATGCTAAACCTTTCGCATCTAATACTTGTTTTATATTCATCATCTATACCTCCAGTTTGTTATTTTTATAATGAATCATGCACTGCACAGCGATTTGGACCAATCTCCATTTCACGCTCTTCTTCCACATTCGGATGAATTTTTCCCATATTCGTTTGACGAATTTCTTGATAAGCATTCGGCTGAGGTGGTAGATTCTCCGTTACAATTTTGCGGAATTCATTCTCATCTTTAATATTTAATCCTACATTCACTTCAAACAATTGTTTTAAATTAGCACTCACAATCCCATTTTCATCCATTTCACTTATTTTTGAGTAATGAGCTGGTAAAACAATTAACTCTTGAGATAATTCCTTATAGCGCTTATATAATGTATTTCGTAAATCACTCACCCAATCTTCAGCATTACCAGCCAGATCTGGACGCCCAATTGAATCTACAAATAAAATGTCACCTGATAATAAATAGGAATCATCTACAATAAATGATGTACTTCCAATCGTATGCCCCGGTGAGTATAACGCGTCAATTTCAATTTTGGTACCCCCCACCGTAATAACAGATCCTTCTATAAGCGGTTCGTATGAGAAAACGACTTCCTCGGCATCTTTTGGAGGTAACCAATACGTACCACCTACTTTTTCAGCTAACTTACGCCCTCCAGAAATATGATCTGCATGTAAATGTGTATCCATTACATTCGTAATAGTAGCTCCGTTCTCTTTTGCAAAATCTTCGTATGCTTTAATCGTTCTTACCGCATCAATGACTGCTGCTTCACCGTTTGAAACTACCATATAAGATAAACATCCTTTTCCAAGACGATTAAATTGATATATACTTCCCCCGCCCTGTACATCCCCTACCTTTACCGGCTTCACATACTCACTCCAAGCTTTCATACCGCCAGCTAAATAATAAATATTATTGAAACCCTCATCTAACAATTGCTCTGCGACAAACTGAGAAGAGCCCTCTTTCGCACATACAACTAAAATCTCTTTCTCTCTCGGTAATTCATTTACAATATGTTCTACAACATCTAATAAATCAAAATACGGTTTATTTATAGAAGAGATTTGTTTCCCTTCAATTTTCCACTCTTCATAATCCGTTTCATTACGAACATCTAAAATAAACAACTCTCCGAATAACACTTTCTCTGCGATATCTTTTGCTTGTAACGGTTTAACGTTCATTTAATTACCCCCATAGGTATATTTTCATTTAAAAAATTTTATTTTTCTATATTCCCTTGCCACTCTAACATACCTGGAATGACATTTTTCACGTTTGAATAACCTTTCTCTTTCAACATTTGGCAAGCTATATCACTGCGATTACCCGTTCGGCAAACAACATAAATTGGTTTCGCACTGTCTAACATAGCACTATCTAATTCACCTAACGGCACCGAAATTGCGGATGGAATATGACCAAAGACGAATTCCGCTTCTTCACGAACATCTAATACAGTGCACTCTTCACCACTTAATAATATATTTTGCAATTCCCCATTCGTAATTGTATGAGGATATTTCACAACTTCATTCACTTCATGTTCGTGTGATTTTCGTACATAATGCTTTAATACATTTCCCTCTTGTTTCGTTCCGATATATTGATGCCCTACTTTACTTGACCAACTTTTTATATCTAACGTCGATCCCTTATCCGTCGCCTCTATTTCAATAACTTTCCCTGCTGCCAACCCTTCCATCGCCTTTTTCGTCTTCACAATTGGCATCGGACAAGCCAATCCTTTACAATCTAAACTCGTATCAATTTTTATACTCATAATCATTTCCTCCATAATCAATATACATATACCTGTAGGGGTATATTAAAATGTTTTTAAAAATCTGTCAACACATATGTTTGACAGATTATCGGCTTTTTACAAGTAATTGAACAGCTTCTCTAATTAATTCTTCATTTGAGCCATTACCTTTTTCAAACTGCTCACGCAAACATTGCTCTAAATTTGTTCCCACAACGAGTCCAATTGTACGATCTAGCGCAGAACGGGATGCAGTTAACTGTGTAATAACATCTCGGCAATCTTTTCCCTCTTCCATCATGCGAAGCACACCACGAACTTGACCTTCAATACGTTTCAATCTATTTTTCATATCTTGATTATATTCCACTGTAAACCACCTCCGTAATTATAACTATATTATACATTACTTTTTAACTTTGTATAATATCATATACCCTCAAGGGTATATTGTAAAGCGGTTTGTTTTTTTGTAAAACCTTCTAGGGTATAGTAAAAATGCACTGCATTGTAGTCCATCTAATTTATTCTCTTTACCCTTTTCTAACTCTTGATCGACAGCCTTTACTGACTAATAATAAAGTTGTTTAATTTTAAGGGTGTGAATCCGCATTGCTACGTTGTTAAACTGTTCCATTTCAATAACAAAGTTGTTTAAAAATACGGTAGTGTATAGTTTATAATGAAGTGTAGACAAATACTGTTCGACTTATTAAATTATTTAAACTTTGAAATAGAAGATATAAGAATAGCCTACATTTTAAGGAATATAGGCTAAGCAATATAAGTTAATCTGTTATTAATTTTGAATAAATACTTAGATCAATAAACTTTTCATTAGATTTTTCACACTTTCTCATTGTCCCTTCGAATGTAAAGTTTAACTTTTGTAAGACTTTTATTGAATTAATGTTTTCAGATTCAACTTTTGCTTCTATTCTATTGAATTCTAAAGTACTAAACGCATAATCCATTAAAGAGAGAATGGCTTCTGGCGCATATCCCTTACCCCAAAAAGCTTTACTAATATCGTAACCAATTTCTGCTTTGGCGTTTTTGAAATCAAATGAATTATAACCACAAGAACCGATAATTTCATTTGATTCTAATTCAATTATCGAATAACGAATAGCTCTGTTTTCCCGAGATAGCTTATCAAGCATTTCAATCATATCTACCGCTTGGCTTTCATCAGTAAAACTATTGATATTCATAAATTTTGTAACTTCTGGATCAGACCAAATTGTAAACATGCTAGCTGAGTCTGATGCTTTCATTTTTCTTAAAACTAATCTTTCGGTTTGTAGTTCTGTAATCAATATTTTTACCTCCATTATGTTTTTATTTTGGGGTCAAGATATTGATATCTGCGCATAGTTCAGTCCCTTCGTGTTTCAAGATAATATTATGATAAAAGTTATAAAGGATGAAACAATAACTTTTATAAATTTGGTTATGTCACAGTTTATGATAACTGCATAAT
>NZ_JBFPJI010000160.1:0-7155 GCF_040838205.1 Bacillus sp. S4 | reverse complement strand
ATATTACATGTATTTTAAATTAAGCTGATATGTAATTTGGAGGATATATAATGACAAACAGTGACTTTTTTAACGTTTTATATGAACGCACATCTACACGTGCATTCAACCCCGAAAAAGAAATTTCATCTACAGAATTACACGAAATTTTAAAAGCAGCTGCTCAAGCACCTTCTGCTTGGAACCTGCAACACTGGAAATTCCTTGTTTTCCAAGGCGAAGATGTACAAAAACGATTACATCCAATTGCTTATAACCAACAACAAATTCTTGATGCTTCTGCAGTAGTCGCTATTTTAGGTGATTTAGAAGCTTATAAAAACGTTGAACCCGTTTATGGTCCAATCGTAGAACAAGGATTTATGAAAGAAGAAGCAAAAGAACGCTTAGCTAAAAACATTGAATCTGCATATGCTCGTGAGCAATTCCCAAGAGATGCTGCCTTTTCAAATGCTGCTTTAGCAGCAATGCAACTTATGCTTGCTGCTAAAGCAACTGGCTGGGATACTTGCGCAATTGGTGGTTTCAACCCACAAGCACTAATGGAAGAATTTAATGTTTCATCTCGTTACGTACCAATTATGCTTATTACAATTGGTGAATCAACTTTAAAAGGTCACCCTGCACCGCGCATGAGCGTAGAACAAGTAAGTGAATGGGCGAAATAATAAAAACGAAGGTAATTTCATTACCTTCGTTTTTTTATATTCTGTCACACATCCGTAATATTACAATGTATTATTCGACATCTACACATAGAGAAATTGTAATTTTTACGCTATCACGATAAACAAATATGGCGTTTTGTGTCGAAATTTGTTAAAGCATTGAAATATAACCGTGTATTTTTGTTACAATTGTGATACAATGATAACAAATAGATAACAAGAGAGGGATTTTCATTGAGTTCATACGGAAGCTTTATCGCACTTTTGAGTTACATAGTCACTGTACTACTGCTATATTTTATTGGCGATGCTGCAAACATATCAGTGTTACAATTCCCTAAAGAAGAAGCGTTACAATTAGAAGCAGAAAAACATACTGCACGATCCATTGCACCACTACTCTTAGCTCTTCCTGTATATATCATCGTTTTATATAAAAGTAAAAAAG
Organism: Bacillus sp. S4; assembly: GCF_040838205.1. NCBI lineage: Bacteria > Bacillati > Bacillota > Bacilli > Caryophanales > Bacillaceae > Bacillus > Bacillus sp. S4. The sequence goes on along the minus strand of NZ_JBFPJI010000160.1, from coordinate 6,039 downwards.
TGTAAAGGCTACCTATTTCATTCATTTCGGTGGTCTTTACATTTTTTTGTGATATTTCCCCTATTTTAAACATCATTCCATACTAAATACCCATCTAGTCATTTAAAATGAGAAAATCCCCTAGAAAAATTTCCATTATCTGTCCAGTCACCGACTGCCAAACTTACATAGATTATAAGTGTGAAGGGGGTGATGAGGATTATGTTTGGATCATTTGGATGCTGTGATAACTTTAGAGACTGTCATCATCGTGAAAGAGAGTGTGACCATCGCGACCATCGCGAGAAAGAGAGAGAAGAAGTTAAACAACAACGACCTGCTGTATGTAACGTACTTGCTAGCATTTCAGTTGGAACAGAGCTTTCTCTTTTAAGCATTAGAGGTAACGGAACATTCAATAATGTAATTTTTGAATGTTTCGCTAACGGTGTTGCTCTTTTCTCTGCTTTAGCTCGTAATAATGACAAAGACAACAAAGATAACAATAAAGACGATAAGAACAATCAAAATCGAAATACTTTTACTGGCATTTTACGTGTTTGCCCAACTAATATCGTTGCTATCGCTATCTAATTCTGTACCTTATCCTCTATAGTAAGAAAATAAGATTTACTTTTCTCATAGAAAAAACCTGAGATCGATTTCGAATCGACTCAGGTTTTTTTACTATTATATGCTTTTAACTAATTCAACAACTTCTTCAGCAGTTGACATTGTTAATGCTTTTTCTGCTAATGTTTCCATTTCTGCTTTTGACAACTTGCTTAGTTGTGTTCTTGCAGGAAGAATAGATGTTGCACTCATACTGAACTCATCTAAACCTAAGCCTAATAATAATGGGATAGCAAGTGAATCTCCCGCCATCTCACCACACATACCAGCCCATTTGCCCTCTTTATGAGCAGCATCGATAACCATTTTTACAAGACGTAAAATAGATGGGTTATATGGTTGGTATAAGTAAGCTACACGTTCGTTCATACGATCTGCAGCCATTGTGTATTGGATTAAGTCATTTGTTCCGATAGAGAAGAAATCAACTTCTTTTGCGAACTGATCTGCTAATACTGCTGAAGCTGGAATTTCAACCATCATACCAACTTCAATAGAATCAGAAATAGTTGTACCCGCTTGAACAAGTCTGTCTTTCTCTTCTAATAAGATTGCTTTCGCTTGACGGAACTCATCAAGAGTTGCAATCATTGGGAACATAATTTTTAAGTTACCGTATACGCTAGCACGAAGTAATGCACGAAGCTGTGTACGGAACACATCTTGCTCATCAAGACATAAGCGAATTGCACGGTATCCTAAGAATGGGTTCATTTCTTTTGGTAAATGTAAGTATGGAAGCTCTTTATCTCCACCGATGTCAAGTGTACGAACAACGACTGGTTGATCTTCTTTTACACCTTCAAGAACTGCTTTATACGCTTCGAACTGCTCTTCTTCTGTTGGAAGATTGTCACGGCCCATGTATAAGAATTCTGTACGGTATAAACCAACGCCTTCTCCGCCATTATCGATAATACCTTGTACATCATTTGGTGTTCCGATATTAGCAACAAGCTCAACGTGATGTCCATCACTTGTTACAGTTGCTTGGTCTTTTAATTTTGCCCATACAGCTTTTTGCTCTTCAAATTTCGCTTTCTTTTCTTCAAAAGAACGAAGAGTTTCTTCAGATGGGTTTACAATTACTTCTCCATCTAAACCGTCAATGATTACGATATCGCCGTTTTGGATTTTCTCCATAACAACTTTCGTACCAACAACAGCTGGAATTTCCATAGAACGAGCCATAATTGCAGAGTGAGATGTACGTCCACCGATATCAGTTGTGAAACCTTTTGCATACTCACGGTTTAACTGAGCTGTATCAGATGGTGTTAAATCTTCAGCAATGATGATTACTTCTTCAGAAATTGTACCAGGATTTGAGAAGTTAATTCCTAGTAAATGTGCAAGAACACGTTTTGTTACGTCGCGAATATCCGCAGCACGTTCTTTCATGTATTCGTTATCCATGTTTTCAAACATAGAAATAAACATTGATGCAACTTCATCCATTGCAAATTCAGCATTTACTTTTTCGCCATTTACTTTATCTTTTACTGGATTTACTAATTCTGGATCATTTAATACTAATAAATGCGCTTCAAAGATAGCAGCTTTATCAGCACCTAGCTCAGCAAAAGCGTGGTCCTTAATAGCTTCTAGTTCAGATTTTGCTTTCTCAAGCGCAGCGTCTAAGCGTGCAATTTCAGCAGCTTCGTCTGTAATTGATTTCTTTTCAATGTTAAATTCAGGATTCTCAAGTCTGAAAGCCTTTGCAATAGCAATCCCACTTGATGCAGCGATCCCTTGAATGTTAAGAGTCATTATTCTCCTAATCCTTCGTTTTTCATAGTTTCTTCGATAGCTGCTAGTGCTTGAGCTGCATCATCACCATTTGCAGTGACCTTAATTTCCGCGCCTTGTTGAATTCCTAAAGACATAACACCCATGATTGATTTTAAGTTAACGTTTTTTCCGTTATACTCTAAGTTAATGTCAGAACCAAATTTGCTTGCAGTGTTTACAAGTAGAGTTGCTGGACGAGCATGAATTCCTGAGTCGCTAGTTACTTTAAAGATTTTTTCCATGATAATTTATCTCCTTTAAATACAGTATTTTTTTAGTTGTATAGACGTGAGTACTACATCATCTATTGTATATAATAGGCGATGTTCGGTCAACCACATCGCCTATTATAATTATAAACATTTTGCGTCAAATTCCTACTGAATGTCAATAATAGCGTTTTCGCCCTTCTTAACATTTCCATCTTTTTCCAATTCGACTTGTTGCCCTTGTTGTAAATTCGTAAAGACGATTGGTGTAATAATAGATGGTGCATTTTCTTTTACAAATGCAAGATCTACTTTTAATAATGGTTGTCCTTGCTTCACTTTATCACCTTGTGCTACAAGCGCTTCAAAGCCTTCACCATTTAATTTTACAGTATCAATACCAAAGTGGATTAAAATTTCTTTTCCGCCTTCAGACTGAATACCAATCGCATGTTTTGTAGGGAATACATTTACAATCTCACCATTAACCGGAGAAACTACTGTTCCCTCTGTTGGCTCAATCGCAAATCCATCTCCCATCATTTTCCCTGAGAATACTTGGTCGGGTACTTCTGTAATCGGTAAGATTTTCCCTTCAATTGGTGAAACGATTGTTTCATTTTCATCAACCTGTTGAGGAGCTTCTTCCGCTTTTACAGGCGCTTCTTTTTCAACATGAGGTGTACGACCTGACATAATATCATGAATTTGTGATTTTAATGTGTCAGATTTCGGTCCGAAAATAGCTTGAATGTTATTTCCAACTTCAAGTACACCGGCTGCTCCAAGCTCTTTTAAGCGGTCTTTATTTACATTTTTTTGTTCGTTAACTTGAACGCGTAAACGAGTAATACAAGCATCTAACGAAGCAATGTTTTCTTTACCACCAAGTGCTACTAATACTTCACGTGGAAGTTCTCCTGCTTCTGTTTTCCCTGCGCCTTCATTAGCATTCGCTACTTCACGACCAGGTGTTTTTAAGTTCCATTTACGGATTGCGAAACGGAATCCGAAGTAGTAAATAACTGCTAGTACAAGACCAACAATAATTACCCACCACCATGCCGTACGACCTGGTAGTACACCGAATAATATGAAGTCAATTAAACCACCAGAGAATGTCATACCAATTTTAACACCTAAAATTTGCATTGTCATAAATGATAGACCAGCGAATACTGCATGAATTCCGAATAATACTGGTGCTACGAATAAGAATGAAAATTCAAGCGGTTCTGTAATACCTGTTAAGAAAGATGTTAATGCAGCAGATCCTAAAATACCAGCTGCTAATTTTTTATTTTCTGGACGTGCTTCATGGTACATTGCTAAAGCTGCTGCTGGAAGACCGAACATCATGAACGGATACTTACCAGTTGTAAATGTACCAGCTGTTAATTCTACGCCGTCTTTTAACTGTGCCATAAAGATTTTTTGGTCACCACGGATTAATTCGCCAGCTGCATTTGTATACTGACCGAATTCGAACCAGAACGGTGAATAGAAAATATGATGTAATCCAAATGGAATTAATGAACGTTCAATTAAACCGAATATAAATGCTGCTATCGTTCTATTTGCATCAATCATTTGATGTGAGAACGTATTTAAGCCACCCTGAATGTATGGCCAAATGAAGCACATGATAATACCTACTACTAAAGAGAATGTTGCAGTTGCGATCGGTACGAAACGCTTACCTGCAAAGAAACCTAGGTATGATGGTAATTCAATGTTGAAGTATTTATTATAACAATATGCCGCTACTATCCCGACGATAATACCACCAAACACTCCTGTTTGCAGCGTTGGAATTCCTAATACGTTTGCATATGCTGGATCTGAAAATCCAATTTTCACTGGATCTGTTCCAGTGCTTGTTACTTTCACTAGTTTATCTACTTCTAAGAACACACTCATCGTTTTGTTCATAATTAAGTAGCCGACGAACGCTGCTAAACCAGCTACTCCGTCTCCACCAGCTAAACCGATTGCTACCCCAACTGCGAATAATAGCGCAAGGTTAGCGAAAATAATATCACCCGATTGTTCCATAATTTTTGCAACCATTACGAACCAATCTGCTTTTAAAGCAGGGATAACATTTGTTAGTTGTGGATTTTGAAATGCATTACCAAATCCAAGTAAAATACCTGCTGCCGGTAAAATCGCTACTGGAAGCATAAGCGCTTTTCCGACTTTTTGAAGAACACCAAAGATCTTCTTAAACATGGAAACCCTTCCTCTCTTATCTATATTGATACTTTTCGACAAACGCCAAAAAGGCATGAGGAAAAAAAGATAGAACGATAGCTATACAAAGGGTAGTATGTCCCTTTCTTTAGCTTACATTCCCAGCTTTTCTCCACTCATGCCTGATCGAATCAGTAACACGTGTCAAAAATAGGATTACGTATAAGTTCACTATAATTAAAGCAAACGTTTTCGTTATTTACCTTAATTTGTTTGTCGAATTTTGTATAACTTTGCAATAGTTATTATACATAACTATTGTAAGCGATTCAATCATTTTTTTTAACGTTTTCATTTTAGACAAAAACATATGTCTTTTTACACATGTTCTGCTTTCACTAATCGTTGTAAATGCATCGTTAAATAAATACTCTCCGCTTCATAAACAGGAAGTTGTAATTCGTTCTGCATTACTTTGACTAGCTTCCATGCCAAATTGTAACAAACTGGATATTCTAATTTTAATAAATCAGCAAAGCTTTGTGCTTCTTCTACTTTTTCTCCTTTTTTCACCCGTTCAATAGCATATTGCAAATGACGAATAAGGCGTAAATAATGAATGCTTTCTTGGTCTAATGTAATTTGTAGGTTTATCTCAATTAAAGACACAAGTTGTGCAATAAGACGGGAATTTTGATTAACAGAAGATAAATCAGAGTTTGTAAGCGAGCTGTAAATATGGAGTGCGATAAAGCCTACTTCTCCTTCTGGCAATATAATTTGCAAACGAGAATTTAAAAGTTGCACAACTCCTTCAGCAATTTCATATTCCTCTGGATATAGCATTTTCGTTTCAACTAAAAAAGGATTATCTATTGTAAGTCCTTGTTTTAGCCTTTTAATTGCAAAAGAAATATGATCTGTTAAAGCGATATGAATATGTTCATTTAATGGAGACTCCGCTTTTTCTTGAATGTATAACATAATATCATTCATCAATTCAATTAGCTTTTCACTCACATGTGGCACTAAAAGTTTGTATTGTTCTCGATCACGTTCATTTTTTAAAACAAACATTTTCTCAATTTGTTCTTGCTCCAACACATCTTCAGCCTTTTTTCCAAATCCAATTCCTTTACCGATCACTACTACTTCCTCGTGTTCAGGATGGCTAGCAATGATGACATTATTATTTAAAACTTTTTTAATTTCTAGATAATTACTCATATAACAC
>NZ_JBFPJI010000159.1:0-7157 GCF_040838205.1 Bacillus sp. S4 | reverse complement strand
TGCTCCAGCTGAATTTTGAGGTGGGAGTTTTACTGCCCGTTAATGCGGGATAAAGTGAAACTTTAATCAGTGTTTTATGGGTAGCCCTTCTCCCACAAATGGCCGAATAACTAAATTATAATATGAATATAGTTGAAAATCTTCCTATTTTTCTCAAATATTTTCGGACAACATATCTATTAAATTATATAATAACGACCTTATTTGATATACGATATCGATGTTCTTCAACTTAGTTACAATTATATTCCTAAGTAAATATGTATTTGCCACACTTAAAAACTATATAAATCAAAAAAATTTGGTTAATAAAAATCCCCGTTAACACGGGGATTTTTTCTATTATAATACGTCACGTTTTTGGAATAATACACTTGATGCTACAAGTAATACTGCAAAGTATGCAACTACAAGTAACAATGAAGTTGTAAACGTAAATTCTGTAAATGGTGGTTCTACTCCGCCACTTACTAATTTATTGCTGTCGTAAACACTTAAATTTAAATGGAAGAACACAACAAATTTCGCTACACCTTTTGCAAACATTATTAGCACCATATTAATTGCTCCTTGCAAGAAAAATAGGAACAACGTAATAATTAATGGTAATACAGACTTTCTAAATACGTTTGCCAAGAAAAAGGCAAGAGTTGCAAAGAAGAACGGTGAAAGTACTTGATATAAAATGGACTTCATTATGATTCCTAACGTTAATTCTGTTTTACTACCATCCATTACAATCCCACCAATAATCATTGCGATTAACGTGCTAGCAAATATGATAAATAATATAGTAAGTAACACTGTAATATATTTAGAGAACAAAACTGTAATTCGTTTTCTAGGACGGATTAATAACTGCTTAATTGTACCTTTTTGAAACTCATCAGTAATTGTACGAGAAGCAATCGTAATTCCAAAAATTGTTGCAAACAAGGTAATTAAACCAATCTCTGAACTTACAAAATCTAAATATGATCCTTTAAACTCATGTCCTCCGCCCCATTTCAGCATCGCTAAAACTCCCAAAATCTCCAATGCTGCAATTACACCTATTAAAATATACATACCTTTTTTCGCATGTAACTTCAAAAATTCATTTTGAATTAATTTAAACATTACGCTTTCACTCCCCCTGTAATCGCTAAGAATTCATCCTCTAACGTTTTATTTTGAACAGTAACACCGTATACGAGTACATCAGCATTTACTAGCTCTTTTACAATTTGCGGAATCTCTTCTTTCATTATAGGTGTCACAATTACATTCCCTTGTTCCTTACCTTTAATGATTTCATTTGCTTTCTGAACTTGATCTACTTCAAACGCTACAACTACCGTTTCATCATGCTTCGCTTGTTCATGTAAGTTATACTCTTGCACAAACTCACCTTGCTTTATAATAACGACGCGGTCACACATTAATTCAATTTCACTTAATAAATGACTTGATACAATGACTGCAATATTTTCTTCCTTCGCTAATCGTTGTAAATAGTCACGAATTTGGCGAATACCAGCTGGATCTAATCCATTTGTCGGTTCATCTAAAATTAATATTTTTGGTTGATGAAGTAACGCTTGTGCGATTCCTAGGCGTTGTTTCATTCCAAGTGAATATGTTTTCACCTTTTTATGAATGGCATGCTCTAAATCAACAAGCTTTATAATTTCAGCGATACGCTCTTTACTAATTGGGGTAATTGCCATGTTTGCAAACTGCTTTAAGTTTTGCATTCCTGTCATATAATCATATAGCTCGGGATTTTCTACAATCGCTCCAATTTGCTCTAGCGCCTTTTCACGCTCTGTGCGAATACTATGGCCACAAATTGTAATATCACCTTCTGTCATCGAAATAAGACCTGTCATCATACGAATTGTCATCGTCTTACCACTACCGTTCGGTCCAAGGAACCCGTATACTTCTCCTTCTTGAACCTCAAATGATAAGCCCCGAATAATTTCTGTCTTACCAATCTTTTTTCGAACATTTTCTAATTTCACTACTACGTTTCCCAATGCTGACTCCTCCTTTAGACTTCTAGTTTTTTGTCGATGATATAAGCAATTACATATACTAGTAAGGCACTAACAATTATCATAAAACTTATATTAAACATATTAAATCCATTTTCTTGAAACATATCAATAAACAGATTGTCACTTTCACTACGATATTCTACTCTTCGCAACCCTTGGAAAGCTGGAGCTAATTTCCCTAGCAATGTTGTCACTAAAGTAATCGATATACTTACTATTAGAGAAATAATGACAATCATTATATTTTGTATCTTCTTCTTCTTAGTAAGCAATTTAACGAGAGTAACTGCTAATAAAATTTGTAACACCGCAAATGAAAATTCAAACAAATCACTCATTGTGTATATTAAATTATTTATTATACCTGCTTGCATAACCTCTTTTGCATCTATATATACATACGTCGTAGGAAATGCTAATACATAACCCACATAGAAAAGAATTCCACATATTCCATACCATATAGCCATTACAATAAAAAAGAAGATAAGGATAGAAAAAACATATTGTTTCCCAGATATCGCTGTAACCCGTAGCAATGGATTTGTTAGTAAACGTGAACACGACTTCATCGTTTGTAAAAACATATACAATACATAAAATATGAAGATCATAATAATAAATCCGAATATCGCTTCTTGTTTTATCACAGCTGTTTCACTCTTTTTTACACTCATTTGTGAAAATAAAATCGCTTCAATTAACACAAAAATTAAAAAAGTAACAATATATTTTTTCTTATTCACATTCCATAAATAAGAAAGTAACGACTTCACTTACTAAACACCTCCTTAAACAATTCATGAACTGCTTTCCCTCTCTGAAAACGTAACTCTTCCACATTTTCATACAATACAATTTCTCCATCTTTTAAAAAGATTACTTCATCAAAAATATTTTCAACTTCATTTATTAAATGAGTTGAGATTAGTATCGTACAATCTTCTCTATAAAATTGTAGAATGAGATCCAATACGTGCTCTCTAGAAACGAGATCAATCCCGCCAAGTGGTTCATCCAGTATGTATAACTTCGCTTTTCGAGAAAACGTTAAAATAATTTGAAGCTTTTCAACCATACCTTTTGATAATGCTGTAATTTTTTCTTCTAATGGTATTTTAAATTCCGCAATCGTATCTACTGCTTTTTGAATATCAAAGTCTTTATAAAAATCTCTATAAAAGAATAATGCATCTTTTACAGTCATCCAATCATCAAAGACTGGCTTATCAGACATAAATGAAACGATTTCTTTCGTCTCTAACCCTATTTTTTTACCGTTAATTGCTATGCTACCTTCTGAAGGATGTTGCAAGCCTGCAATCATTTTCAATAACGTCGTTTTCCCGCTCCCGTTATCTCCAACAAGCCCAACGATTTTTCCTTCTGTAATCTCTATGTTTAATTCCCGGATCACCGCTTTCAATCCGTATCGCTTCCATAGATTCTCTATTCTTAATAGCTCTGTCATTCGTTCTCCTCCCTTTTCTTATTTAATGAAGAACGAAGAATTGAAAGAATTTCTTCTTCTGAAAAACCTAAATTGTCCATTCCATCTATAAAAGAATGAAGTAATTCTTTCGCCATATCTTTTCGCAGCTCCATAATTTTCTCCCCTTCATTCGTTACATATCGTCCCATTCCTCTACGTGTTACAACAACTTCATCCCGTTCTAGCTCTTGAAATGTACGTTGAATCGTATTTGGATTTACTTGCAATTCACTCGCTAATTCACGTACGGAGGGAATTTTATCACCAGACAATAAATGTCCTGTTACAATTTCCTTTTTTATGCATTCCATTACTTGAATGTAAATTGGTGTGTTTGGAGAAAACTCGATTTTCATTTTCCCCCTCCTGTCTTAGTGTGTTAGTTAAATAGTACACTAAGACAAATTATATGTAAATACTTACAACATAACTTCCTCGTATTCGCCGAATTTCGAGGTGGGAGTCTTACTGCCCGCAAATAGCGGAATAAAATGTAATAAAAAGGCAGTGTAACTTTTTTCGTTACACTGCCTTCCTGTAATAAAATACAGGTAAATCTATTCTAATTATAGTTTCAATCGTTTGAATTCACATATAACCTTTTGCGAAATTTATTTTACTTTTACTTGAGTTAGCACAGATTTAAACGTATTAATCACTGTATCTACTTCTTCATAACTAATTGTAAGGGATGGTTCAATACGAATTGTTTTTGAGTTAATTAATGTACCCGCAACAAGAATACCTTGATCAAACATCGCCTTTGACACTTCATAACCAATCTCGTCTTTATGGAATTCAATCCCAATCATTAAACCTTGACCACGAATTTCAAAGATTTTATCTTCGTGCCCTTCTGCTGCTTGTTTCAATCCATTCAAGAAATACTCCCCAACTTCCATAGCTCGTTCCGGTAATTTCTCTTCCAATAATACATGAATTGTTGCAATTGCAGCAGCACATGCAAGAGGATTTCCTCCAAATGTTGTTGTATGCATAAATGGATTTTCAAACCAACTTTTGAATACATCTTCTTTCGCAACAATAGCTCCCGCCGGCATTACACCTCCACCAAACGCCTTCGCAAGACAAATAATATCCGGCACTACATCATATAATTCTGCAGCAAACATTTTTCCTGTACGTCCCATTCCAGTTTGTACTTCATCAAAAATAAGGAGTGATCCAAACTCATCACAAAGCTCTCGTACTTGTTTCAAATAATTTTCTGGAGGTAAAATAATACCGCCCTCTCCTTGAATTGGTTCTAAAATAACTGCTGCAACATCTTCTCCTACTAATGCACATGTCTCAAATGTTTTTCTCATCATATCAATGTCGCCAAATGGAACGTGACGAAAACCCGGAATCAATGGTAAGAATGGCTTACGGAACATTCCTTTTGCCGTTCCTGATAAGGAACCAAGACTCTTACCATGGAAGGCACGAGTTGTAGCAATGAAAGTTGTTCGTTCACTATACATTTTTGCTAGTTTTAATGCTGCCTCCACACTTTCTGTACCACTGTTTGTAAAGAAGGAATATTTCAAATCACCCGGTGTAATATCCGCTAAAATCTTTGCAAGCATTGCTCGAAGTGGATCCAGTAAATCCTGACTGTGCAATGCTTGACGTTTTAATTGATCTGTCACAGCTTTTACCACTTTCGGATTACGGTGACCAACATTATAAATTCCAAATCCACCTAAACAGTCAATATATCTTTTACCGTTAATATCCATGAAACAAGATCCTTCATCTGACCATTCTACTGCTGCAAATTGTCCATCTTTTGTTACTGTTTTTCTATAAGCAAGAAAACCAGGGTTTACATGCTCTCTAAATCCATCTACTGTTTCTTTTTGAATCCAGTTCGCCTCTTCTTCAGTAACCTTTTCTTTTTCAATTAACTGTAGTACTTTCGTAATATACTCATTTACATTCGAACCTTTTACATCTTTCTCATTCAATTTATTTTCTACGTTCGTTCCCATCTATTTCACTCCTACATTTTTTTTATTTGCAAACCAGCCTATTGGTTCTACTTCTAGATTTATATTAATCTGCTTAATTTCTTGAAATTCTTCTAAACCAAACGTTCCTAGACTACGACCTATACCACTTTGCTTATATCCGCCCCAAGGTGCCTCATTGTATGTTGGATGATAGCTATTAATCCACGTAATTCCTGCGCGAAGTTTGCGAATCACACGCATTGCTTTTGCACCATCAACTGTAAATACCCCTCCAGCCAAACCATAGTCTGTACCGTTTGCCAACTCAATTGCTTCCTGTTCGTCTTTAAACTTTTGAATTACCACAACAGGACCGAAGATTTCTTCCTGGACAATACGCATATCAGGTTTTACATTGACAAAGACTGTTGGTTCAATAAAGAAACCATCACCTTTTCCATCCTCCATTATTCGTCTACCTCCGCAAGCAACGTTTGCACCTTCGTCTTTCCCAATTTCAATATAACGTAATACTTTTTCCATATGTTCTTGACTTACAAGTGGCCCCATTTCTGATTCTGGATTATCACCAGGCCCAACGTTAATTTGCTGTGCTCGCTCTACAAAACTATTAACAAATTTATCATAAATCTTTTCTTCTACAAGGATTCTTGATCCTGCTGAACATACTTGTCCGCTACCTGCATAAATACCGAATAGAGCATAATCAATAGCGGTCTCAAAATCTGCATCTGCAAAAATAATATTTGGAGATTTCCCTCCAAGTTCTAACGAAATCTTTTTCATATTATCTGCCGCTGTTCTCATAATGTGCTTACCTGTTTTTGTTCCACCTGTAAAGGAAATCATGTCCACTTTATTACTCGCTGCAATTTCATTTCCTACTATTGGACCGGCCCCCATTACCATATTGGCAACACCTTTTGGTAGCCCTACTTTTTCAAGGATTTCGAATAGCTTTGTTGCAGTGATTGGTGTCACTTCAGAAGGTTTAAACACAATTGTATTTCCAGCTGCTAAAGCAGGTGCAATTTTCCATACACTCATCAATAGTGGATAATTCCATGGAACAATTAATCCACAAACACCAACTGGCTCTCTTACAACCATCGCTTGCATCGGATCGGCTACATGATATGTTTGACCATCTGGCTTTGTAATCAATCCGGCATAATAGCGAAAACAAGCCGCTGCATCTCCAATATCTCCTTCTGCCTCACGGTACGTTTTCCCATTATCCATTGTTTCAAGGTATACTAATTCTTCTATATTTTTATCAATTTCATCTGCTATTTTAAATAAATATGATGCCCTTTCAGCAGTGGATGTTTCTGACCAAATTCCACTATCGAAAGCCGCTCTTGCCACTTCTATCGCGTATTTTGCATCCTCAATCGTTCCCTCAGGTGCATATGCTATACCCTTGCCATTCGCAGGGTTAATAATCGTTCTTTTCTCTTGATTACTAGAATCTATCCATTCACCGTTTACATACATTTTTAAATCTAGCACTATATTGAAGCCCCCTTTATCGATCGTTTATATATTTATAAGCAAATTTCATGCCAATATTTAAAATTCAAAGGAATCATACATAAAGTGAAACTTTAATCAGTGGGGGTTTTGTTCATCCCCCACTGATTATTA
>NZ_JBFPJI010000158.1:0-7251 GCF_040838205.1 Bacillus sp. S4 | reverse complement strand
TTATATCACGTTACTCATTTTGATTTATCGAAAATTCCAGTTATGAAACTACAGTTTTTTAAGCATTCAACTAGAACTCACTTAGAACTCTTAATCAAAATAGAGGCATTAGTTTAACTTTATTTTAACTACATATTGAATTTTTTACCGAAGCGCAAATGAAGGCGGAGGGCCATCCGCTAGACCAGACTATTTTTTAACTACCAATAATGAATTATAAAACAAAAAAGAACCTTCTGTTTTTTGAAGGTTCTTTCTTACTTCTCTACTTATTGAATAAACAATACAGCTTCCTATTTACTATATTCACATGCTTCTTTGCACACACTATATTTTAAATTTCAGGTATTTCAGTTAAGTTATCACAAATAAAAATCAACCAATCCCGCAAATTTCTCCTTACAACGCTCCCAAAAAGATAACTTCTCAAAAAACTCTTTCGTCATTTCTTTCGAATCATGAAAATCTTGTGTTAACGCCTCATTCACTTCCGATACGATAGATCCACCATGAATATACAAATTCATCTCATCATTTATGTAGAAGCTACGAGCAGTTATGTTCGTTGTACCGATAACAGTTAATTCATTATCAATCAGCATTAACTTTCCATGAAACATCCCTTTTTTATAGCCATACACAGTAATCCCGTTTTTAACAGCTTCACGTATATAAGGATATGCTGCCTCTTTAATAAGAGGAATATCCGGTTTATATGACCAAAGTATTTTTACTGTAACACCACGCTTTTGCGCTCCAATTAAAGCATTCATTAATGCTTTATTTTTCGCTATAAAATAAGGCGTTGTAATTACAATCGAATGCTTCGCTTGTTTTATTAACGCTATATATTTTTGAGCAACATAATGCCCGTTATAACTTGTCATAGTATGTAGCGTATTTCCTTTGCTAGCCTTATTCGTACTCCTTTTTATATCTTCTTTCGTATCTCGTTTCCAATCTAAGGAAAACTGCTCTTCTAAATCTTTCGCTCCTTCTCCTCTGAGTCGTACATGATAATCACGCCAGTATCCAAATTTCTTATCTTTCCCTAAATATTCATCTCCTATATTAAAGCCACCCGTATAGCCAATTTCCCCATCAATCGTCGTAATGCGGCGATGATTACGATGGTGAAGTGAATAAAATCCGAATGGCAATTCTTGTTTTCTACTGTATGTAAAATGAACACCACTTTCCTGTAATTCTTTTTTCATCTTTCTTTCAAATGATAAATCATTAATTAAATCAACCGATAAATATACGTTTACTCCTTCTTTCGCCTTCTCTTTTAATAAGTTTAAAAAAGTATGGCTACTTTTATCATCTGACAAAATGAAAAAGTAAGTGTAAATGGAACTTTTCGCTTCCCTTATATCAGTAAACAACTGTTTATAAAACGACTTCCCTTCTACATATAATTGAAAGTCACTATAATGAGGTGCATACTCTGTCGGCATATTTTTCCCAGCTTCCATTTTCCTGCCTAAAGTAACATCGATATGCATCCAAATTAAAATAAAAACGAAAATAGCAATAATAATAGAAGTAACTCGCAATATTTTTTTAATCATTTTGATTTCCTTCCGCTCATATTACTTACTATTTCGTAGTGTTTCATTAATTTTTTTTTTCATACGAAATGTCTTTCTTACTTTTTATGGGCTGTTAAAAAGTTAAAGGAGAGAAGCATATGAAAAGAGGAAAAACTCCTATTATTTTTATCCCAGGTCTTTTCGGTTCAATGAGTAATATTATTATTCCTGGTACCGGTAATTGGAACTTTGGGCTTTCTGCGTTTGTTTATGAGCCATTCATCATGATGTTAGAAAGTATCGGATATAAACGAAATCAAAACTTGTTTATCTGTTTTTATGACTGGCGTCAGCGTATTGTTTTTTCTACTCAAAAATACTTATTAAAAACGATTGCTTATGTTAAAGAATTTACAGGTTGCGATAAACTAAATTTAGTTTGTCATAGTTTGGGCGGACTTCTTGCACGTTCTTACGTTCAAAGTGAAGAATATGAAAATGATGTGGAGCAGCTTATTATACTCTGTACACCAAGCGCTGGATCTCCTCCCAATTATAGTTATTGGACTGGAGGTAGTCTCCCTGTTCATGCCTCTTCTAAAATAAATATCGTTCATTCCTATATGGAACAGTACGTACACTACTTAAGTACCTTGTATAAAATGAATCCATTCGAAGCGATCCACCTTTACTTTCCAGGATTACAAGATGTTATTCCTTGTAAAGATTACGGAAATTATTTATTTATAAGATCCGGCTCTTCTATTACATTTCTTCCTTATAGTAAGATGCAAACGAAAAATCCCTTCCTCGATATATTAAATGAAAATAGATTTGTTATAGAGAAAAGAAATATTGAAACTACACTCATTGCAGGAGATGGAGTGGAAACAATTCAATATTTACAAGTCGTCCCTTCACATTCAAAACTGGAATGGGCAGATGGAAACGTCGTCGGTGATATACTAACAAAACATGGTGATGGTAACGCTGTTGTGCATAGCATTTTTCTTTTAGTTGGCAATAAATATATTGTGTGTGCTTCACATAATGAAGTGCTCTACAAAAGCATTCCTATATTACAAAAGATACTCTAAATTACGAACAAAAAAGGCGTGGCATTACGCCACACCTTTTCTCATTAAACAAAATTCCTCGCATCATTATTTCTTCCAAACTTATAAATAGCAATTAAGAAGAATGCTATCGCGAAAGCGAATAAAATTAAAATGTTTAAATACAACTCAGAAAACGGAATTCCTTGCTGTAGTTTTGAAATCGTATCTAGTAACCAACGCTGCGGAAGGAAATCAGCTACTTTTTGTACTGCTTTCGGCATAATGTCGTACGGGAAATAACATCCAGCAAGTAAACATGTTGGTACTATTACTATATTTTGCATTGCATTTGAAGCAGTTGAACTTTTTGAAAAAGACACAATGACTAACGATAAACCAATTGCAATTAAAGCGAATATCATAAGCACACCAATCATAACTATGAAAGGCATATTTATAGTTGTGTGAAAAACATTCGTCATAAAGAATACTGCAATTACAATTTGTACTGTTAATATCAGCATATTTACTGCGACATTAGATAATATAAATTTCTTTCCGTCAATCGGCGTTGATAATAATCTAAAATACGTTCTGTTCTCTTTTTCTTTTAAAATAAATCCTGATAAGTTCACTGCTGAAAATAGCATAAACATGATCAGGTAACCCATAGTTTGATTTGTCATATCCTTATTTTTCGAAGTATCTTCAAGTGTCTCAGCCTTTACTTTAAATGAACTTTTTTGATACCCTGCATACATATTATCAAACGTACTTTGATCCGTCCCTGCCACTTTACTAATTGCGGCAATATTATCAACATAGTTATATAAATATGATTTTATAAACCCCGTTACTTGATCGCCTTTAATCGATGAAATCTCAATATGACTCGGTTTCCCTTCTCGAACACTTTCAGAAAAACCAGACTGTAATGTAATAACACCATCAAGTTTTTTTGAAGTGAGTTTATCTTCCACTTCAGATTCCTTAATTTTACTAACATTTACATGATTGAGTCCTTCTAAAAATTTCACTGTATCATTTGCGATAGGTTGATTTTCTTTATTTATAACCCCAATATTTAACGTTCCTTGCCCTACATTCCCATATATCGAAAAGGAAATGAGCGTTCCTATTATCGGCAAGCTAATAATAATGAGTAACCCCTTTTTATTTTTCAGAAGCACAGATAACGTTTTTTGTATGAGCCATAAAATATCTTTCATACTATAGCCCCTCCCGTCTACGTAATGCAATAATCGCAATTAATAAAAAGAGTGCTGAAATTCCGAGGTTTAAAAATATTACTGGCAGTGCCGCCCCTATGTCATTTGCATAAATAATTTTCATAATGGCTGTGTTGGCCCACGTTAATGGCGATAAATTCGTAACGACATTTTCTTCCACTACGAAATACGCACCACCAAAAATAGAAGCTAATTGCACAACTACCATAATAATCGCTCTAGATGCCTCACCTGTTTTTGTAATAAATCCGATTCCTAAACCGAAGCTAATTGCTAGAAAGACTTCTGTTAGTAAAATAATAAATATGATTCCAATATGGTCGCCCCAATTCGCTTGAAAAACAAATTTACTAAATAAAACGACAAGTAATAGACAAAGTGCATTCGCTACAAGACTACCGAGCACTTTCCCAACGAAAATCTCAGCTTTACTTATAGGTGCTGCAATTAAACGATCTCCTGTTTTACGTATTCGTTCTCCTCGAATTAAAAAACTCGCTCCCATCGCAGCATACAGTGCTATCATCGTTGTCATTACAACCGCATAGTAATCCATAGAACCTGGTTTTTTAGCAGCTTGTAAAGATGTTTCTTTAATATAATCATTATGATTTCCGTTTGAAATAACTGCGTTAACCTTACTTGGATCTACTTTTGCAACTTCGGCCGCTACATTGTACTTATCAACAAATGTCGTAAGCATTCCTTCAACAATACTTCCTTCAATACTACTTCTGTCACTTCCATAAAATTTCGCACCATCTTTATTTAATTCTACATAGGCAGCATATTTATTTTGCTTCACTTCCTCTTTCCCATCTATACCTTCGGAAGCTTTCTTAAAATGAATACCCGCTTTATCGACTTCTTTCGTAAATGCTTCAAATGATTGAGAAAATGTGCTACTCGCTTCATCTTTATATAGCACTTGTATATCCTTAATCGATTGACTATCGCTATTAAATGCGTTACTTAACGCTGTTCCTAACACAAGCATAAGCACAATCGGAAATGCTAACATAAAAACTAAAGTTCTTACGTCCCTGAAATCTCTTTTAATGTGCATCACTGCAATATTAAAGATGTTCAATTGATGAACCTCCCTTTACCTTTTCTTCATTTACCTTTTATTTATCTCGTAAGTTTCTTCCAGTCAACGTAAGGAATACAGTTTCTAAGTTCGGAGCCTGCTCCTCTAACGAACGAATTTCAATGTCATGATTAATAAAGTGTTGAATAATTTTATTTAAATTATTTAATCCTGCATCAGAATTCACTTTAATTACGCTCTCTTCAATTTGAACAGCTTTCACACCGTTTATCTCTTTTAATTTTTCTACGTCTAAATTTTCTACTGACTTCACTTCAATCCAAATATCTTTCGTATCTGTAATAATCGCTTTTAACTGTTCTTTCGTTCCTTCTGCAATCACTTTACCGTGATCTACAATTGCTATTTTCGTACAAATCTCTTCTACTTCTTCCATGTAGTGACTTGTATAAATGATTGTGCTTCCCATTTCATTTAATTTCCGGACAGACTGGAGAATATAGTTTCTTGACTGCGGATCAATTCCAACTGTCGGCTCATCCATAATAATTAGCTTTGGTCTATGGGCAATTGCACAAGCTATATTCAATCTTCTTTTCATTCCGCCAGAAAAGTTTTTCGGATAACTTTTATGCTTATCGCTAAGCCCCACAAATTGAAGTGCTTCCTCTACTCTCGCTTTTAGTTCAGCGCCTCTTAATCCGTACAATCCGGCAAAGAATTTCACATTTTCATAGGCAGTTAGCTCTTCATAAATCGCAATATCTTGCGGAACAATACCGATGTTCATCTTCGCAAATCGATTATGTTTCTTTATATTTTTTCCTAGTATGCTAATTTCACCTTCATTACTTCTTAACAAACCAGCAATCATATTAATCGTTGTACTCTTACCAGCACCATTCGAACCTAAAAAGCCAAATATTTCTCCTTCTTTAATAGATAAAGACATATTATCTACCGCGATGAAATCACCAAATTTTTTCGTTAAATTTTTAATTTCCAATGTGTTCATCATTTCACCCCTATTTCGGTTTCTCTGCTTTTATCCCGCATTAACGGTCAGTAAGACTCCCACCTCAAAATTCAGCTGGTGCAAAGAAGTTAGGTGGGAGATCAACTACCCGTAAAAATGCCCGATTGGTTCAACTAACAATCAGCGTGGAAAAACAAAACCCCCACTGATTGAAGTTTCACTTTATTATAAACAAAAAGAATGAACCTGCTCAGTGCAGAAGTTCACTCTTTTCACATGAGATTATTCACTTTTTTCATATGAGATGATTCATCCTCGTCTCATCCTCTTATATCGGCAATAACATTGTTACTGAAAAACCACTTGTTCCATCTACAATAATTTTTCCGTTTACAGACGCTGTTCGCTCCTCCATCCCCATAATACCGAGACCTTTCTTAACAAGAGCAGCACCTTTACCATTATCCTTCACTTGTACTTTCACCATCTTGTTTAGTACATGAATATCGATTGAAATGACTGTCGCATCAGCGTATTTCATCGCATTTGTTAACGCCTCTGTAACGTTTTCACCGATAATTTTCCACTGAATGGGAGAAATCATATCTAAGTTACCTTTATAAACGAAAGGAATATTCATATCATGCTTACCGGCAAATTCCTCTATGAATAATTTCATACGATGAATGCCAATTTGCTCAGTTGGTGGCTTCATATTTTTTAATGTAATCCGAATGCTTTCAATTCCATCTTTTGAAATATGAATGGCATTTTGTAATAATTCCGCAGATTTCACTTTATCTATTTCCATTAATCTCTTCGCTGCTTCCATTTGAATTAGTGCACCTGTCATTGAGTGACCGATTTTATCATGAATTTCTTGAGATAGTCGATTTCTTTCCTCCAATTTAAATGTGTATTCAGATTGCCTTATGTAATCTTTATTTTCATTTAAGCTTTTCGTAAGTCTTTGTATGTCTTTTCTCATTTTATCATTTTGCATTTCTAGTTTTAATAATCGTGCTATATAGCGGTGAGCTATCGTTAAGGAAAAAAAACAAAATGCACTAATAAGTCCATACGTCATCTGAATACCTTCACCTATAAAAATAATAGGAAGAATCATAATGAAAAAGATTAACCATTTCCTTTTTATGTAATAATTTGCAATTTCATATAAGTTCAAAGGTAAAAACAAAATAAAAAACGGATGAATCTTCCATGTAAATAACATAACTACGCCAATTGACACACAAGTTAATATGTTTTTGTACGTATCTTTTTTAAATATAGAGATCAACACGTTTACAGAAAGATATAAAAGCAAAGTAAGTATAATCCATGGTAAGTTCGTAACATTTAAATGAATGTAGCTAAACAC
>NZ_JBFPJI010000157.1:0-7334 GCF_040838205.1 Bacillus sp. S4 | reverse complement strand
TCTCCATACTATAAAAAGCTATAAACAAGAAGATATACAAAGCATTACTGGAAAATATACTCCCATTTATAATATCGGCTATTATGCAGCAGTAGTATATAAAGACGAACCCTATTTTACATACTCTTATAAATACGATAATCATAAAAAAATAATACAAGACAACGGCATTTTAGGAAGACATACTGAGTCATTTGAGAATTTTAATTTAAATTGGTCACTGTTTGACCAATTAGTAGAAGGTATTCATACAAACTTGCAAGGAAGGGGATTAAGTGAAAAGAAGGATTATTCTATACGACACGTTCAATTCATTGATATAGATGATGATAAAAACGGTGCAGAAGCATACGTTGATTTTAAGAAAGATAAAGAATCAAATTACTCATACCGTATAAATAGCGAAGGCAAAGCTTATCAATATAGTTGCAGTAATGGTAAATGTATTTTTAAAGAGAAATAGTGTTAGAAGGATATCCTCCTAACACTATTTTTCTTTATACTTAGGAATACACACAATAAATTCCGTACCATTTCCTTCCTCACTCTCGACTTTTATTTCTCCTTGATGAAGGTCGAGTACTTTTTTTACAATCGCCAAACCTAAGCCACTTCCTCCATAAGCGCGATTCCGTGAAGAATCTGCTTTATAAAAACGTTCAAAAACATGCTGCTTCTGTTCCTCTGATATACCAATTCCATTATCATGAATACGTACTTCCACTAATTTCTTATGTTCTTTTAACTGAATTGTAATCGTACCACCACTTGGAGTAAATTTAATACTGTTATGAATTAAATTGATCCATACTTGACTCATACTTTCTTGATCGGCAGTCATTTTCACTTTTTCTAAATCAAGGTCTAACTCAATTTCTTTTTCAGCCCAAAGCGGTTCACTATTTAATACAACTTGCTTTAACTGCTGATCTAATCGATAAGTCACTCTTTCTGATACATACTCTTCTGATTCTAAAAGTGTTAGCTTTAATAAATTTTGACTCAGTTTAGATAATCTCGTTGTTTCAGTTTCAATAATGGTAAGATAATGCTTTCTTTTTTCCTCAGAAAGATTATTATCTTGTAGCGCTCTAGCAAATCCTTTTATAGAAGTTAATGGTGACTGTATTTCATGCGATACATTCGATACAAATTCCTGGCGCAGTTTCTCCATCGCATTCAGTTCATCTGTCATATCATTTATACTCTTTACGAGTACACCAATTTCGCCATCATACTTTTCTTCATTCCGTATTTTTACAGAGAAGTCCCCTTTTGCAATTTTTTGTATCGGTTCAATGATCGTCCAAATCATCGCCTCTCGCTTCGGTCTCATTAATATTCCGATCAATACCCAAATAAGAACAATAAATACAAAACCGACCATATCACTAATTAGAAACGTAACAAAAGGCGATACGTTTATTTCCAGAGCTTTCATTACACTAGACGATACAAAAAAGGCTATAGACCAAATTATAGTAAGAAAAGTAAAGAGCGCTATTATCGCCCCCATTACTTTTAACATTTTCATCTTACTCATTCGTTTTCTTTGTCTCATTTACTTACCTCTAAGCGATACCCTAAACCCCTTATCGTCTTTATACTAAACTTCGATTGCTCTTCTTGAAACTTTTCACGCAACCGATTAATATGAACGTCTAGCGTGCGTTCATTCCCTTCAAAATCATATCCCCATACGTCTTCAATTAATTGCTCTCTTGAACAAGTTCTTCCCGCTTTAGATCCTAATGTAAAGAGTAACTCAAATTCTTTTAGCGGCAACGTGACCGTTTGTTCTCCGGCGTTAACTTCAAATGTTTTACGATTTAACAGTACATTCCCAACTTGAATAGATTGCGATACTGTAATTTGGTAACGTTTCAATAATGCCTTCACTCTCACAACTAATTCTAGAGGATCAAATGGTTTCACAAGATAATCATCTGTTCCGAGGTGAAACCCTTTTATCTTTTGAGATGTTTCTCCTTTAGCAGTTAGCATCAAAATCGGAATATCATAGTATTTTCTTAATTCAAAACACAAATCAAACCCATCCATATTTGGCATCATAATATCAAGAATCGCCATATCGACTTTCACTTCTTCTATTTTTCGAAGAGCATCTAATCCATCAACGGCCTCATATGTTTGAAAACCTTCTCGTTCCAAAAATACAGAAACAAGTTCTCTAATGTGCGGATCATCATCTACAATTAATATTTTAGGTATCAAGGAATCATATCCTTTCTGCTTAACATACTTTTTAGCACTCTAAAATCAACAATCAGTGAAGTGCTCCCTCACTGATTGTTTTCATTCTATAATGCTCCTTCTTTAATTTTTAACTGCTGCATTGCAAATTCACGGTACATGTCATGTGTACGTAATAACTCATCGTGCGTACCGCTTCCTGTAAGATTCCCTTTTTCAATAAAGATAATTTTATCTGCATCTACAACAGTAGAAAGTCTATGTGCAATAACTAAAGTTGTTCTGCCTTTCATTAAGTTATTTAATGCCTTTTGAACGACAGACTCTGATTTACTATCCAAACTTGAAGTCGCTTCATCTAACATAAGGATTTGCGGATTTCGTAGTAACGCTCGAGCAATCGCAATTCGTTGTCTTTGCCCTCCAGAAAGCTTCACACCGCGCTCTCCAACCTCTGTTGCATATCCGTTTGGTAAATCATGAATAAACGCATCAACATATGCCATAGCTGCTACTTTTTCAATTTCTGCATCCGTCACTTCGCCCTCAACACCGTAGCAAATATTATCACGAATCGTTCCATCAATTAACGGACTATCTTGTGAAACGTAACCAATTTGACGTCGCCATGACTGTAATGAATATGCTGTAATTGGTTCTTTCCCTAATTTTATGAAACCACTAGTTGGCTCATAAAAACGTTCTAACAGCGAGAATAAAGTTGTTTTTCCGCTACCACTTGGTCCTACAATCGCTGTTACTTTTCCAGATTCAATCGTGAAGTCGATATTTTTCAATATTTTCTCTTCTTCGTTATACTCAAAATGTACATTTTCAATAACGATCGGCTGCTTCGCATTTGTAACATTCATACCTGTTTCATGATCTTCTACTTCATATTCTAAAATCGTATTAATTCTTTCGGTTGCACCAATTGCTTTTTGGAACTGAGTAAAGAACATAGATAACTGACTCATCGGCATAATAATTTGAACTAAATACAAAATAAATGCTACAAGTTCTCCTGTTGTTAATGCACCGCTAGAAACTCGCATTCCACCATACCCTACGATAATAACAAGCAATGCCATTAAAACAAACGACATAACTGGTGAAATTAATGCTTGCACTTTTCCTTCTTTCAAACCAAATTGCAATAATTTTTGGATACCTGTATTCCCTGTTTCATACTCTTTTTTTTCCGTATTTGAAGATTTCACTAAACGAATTTCTGATAGTACTTGTGTTAATACACTAGTAAAAGAAGCCGTTTCATCTTGAAGTGCTTTTGAAATCTTATACATTTTCCGTCCAAGTGGAACTAAAATTAGTACCGATAACGGAATAACCGTTAAAAGTAAAATTGTCATTTTCCAGTCTAAAACAAATAATACAATTAATGACCCAATAATTGAGATACCGCCTGTTAATAAGTTTGACAAATGCTCAGAAATTAATGTTTTAACAACACCTGTATCATTTGTCATACGACTAATTGTATCTCCCGTTCTGTTTTGGTCATAATAAGACACTGGTAAAATAAGTACCTTTTTCCACAATCGTTCCCTAAGTCCAGCCACAATTTTTTGTCCAATATAATTCAGTAAATAAATAGACAATCCTGCAGCAATTGTTTGAATAATAAAGAATGCAATTAATCCAACAATTTGTCCCGTACTAATTGAGGAAAGTGAAAAATTATCAACTAAACCTTTTGTCAGCATTGGAATAAACAAACTCGCTCCAGTAGAAAGTAAGCTCATTAGTAATGCAAAAATAAGAATGCCTTTCGGTGGATTTGTATCTTGAATGAGACGTAAAAACTGCCTCCAATTCCCTTTTTTCTTTTCTGTATTCCTAACTTCCATTGTCGTTCATCTCCTCGTTATAAACAAAACTATTATCTCTAAAACTAGAATACGCTATAAATGTAAACTGAATGTAAACACACTTTTTCTATTTTTACAAAATATACATATAAACTCATCTTTACAACAAGTGTAAATATCTGATATTATTACCTGGTACTTATTATTATTCTATGTGAATTATAGATAACTAATTTAAAATACTATATAAATCTCCAGTTATTGAAAGGAGTATCCTTTTTGCAAACAAATACACATTCCGAAAAGGAAACAATCATTTTTATTCACGGATTAGTTGGAAATCGCCGCGCCTTCAAAAAAGAGCATAAACGATTTTCTGCATCCTACAACATTATAACTTATGACTTATTAGGTCACGGCGACGATAAAGGAGAAGCTATCGACTTTTCAATACAGCGCCTCGTAGATCAATTATTGAATTTGTATGAAAAAGAGGGAATTAAAAAGGCTCATATTTGTGCCCTAAGCTATGGCTGTTATATCTCTACGACATTTGCACAAATGCATCCAGAAAAAGTATTGAGCATTTGTCATATTGGTGGACATTATAATAACCCTTCCCGTTTATATAATGTTTTTCAGAATTTTTGGGAAAAACGTGGTGATGAATATTCATCTTGGCTTTCTCAGTATGCTAGTACTATTTTTCCAAGTGGAATACTAAGGGCAAATCCGTTCGCTGTTATTTCACGAAATATTTATTACCGTTTCGGATTACAATTACACTCGTCCATTATTGCTGAGTCATTACGACACCGCTTAGAATTCGACTTGAAATCTAAATTAAAAGCACTTCCCCATCCTATATTATGGGTGATGGGAGAACATGATCATCTCTATAAATCTTGTCTCTTTGATTTGAAGTCCATTCTTCCGAACGTTTTATATAAAGAAATTCCATTAGCAGGTCATGCAGCAAACTTATTCCGTCCAAACTATTTTCATGATTTATATGCTAAGTTTTTGCATGGAAAATTGACATAAAGTGAAACTTTAATCAGCGGAGGTTGTCCCTCCCCCGCTGATTATTATCCCGCAAATAACGGGATAAATACTACTATACTGACAGTTTATCCAACTATGAAAAAGGCTTCCCAAGTTTCCCTGGAAAGCCTTTTCTCTATACGAAAAGTATATAAAATACTTTTTCTTAGTATGCTTTTGTGTAACCTAATAGGTGCTTACTCCAGTAAGAGTTGCTTACAGAGCTAATGCGTACACCAGTTGTGTCAGTTTCTGCACTGATGAACTGTCCATTACCTAAGTAAACGCCCATGTGAGAAGGACCTGATTTATAAGTATTTTGGAAGTATACTAAATCACCTGGTTGTGGATTGCTAGTTTTTGTTTTAGAGCTCCAGTATCCAGCAACTGTTTGACGAGCGCCGTTATGACCAGTTTGATTTAATACGTAGTGAATGAATCCACTGCAGTCAAAACCAGCAGGTGTTGTACCAGCAGTTCTGTATGGTGAACCATTTAAAGATCTTGCGAATCCAGCGATTGAAGATGTGTCTCCACCTGTTGGTGCTGTTGGTTTTTGTACTTGATTCGTACCTTGGTTACCACCAGTAACTACATTGTTCACTCCGCCTTTTACAAACTTCACAAAGTCTGCACTTACGTAACCTGTGCGGCCGTTATGGTTAATTTTATACCAACCATTTTCAGCACCAGTAACGTTTAATACTGAACCGTTTGTTACCCCACCAATTACAGGGTTATATGTAGCTGGACCTGTACGTACTTTTAAAGCTCCTGTATTAACAACATATGAACCACCAGTTTGAACTGTAGTAGTAGTGTTATTGTTGTTTGTAGTTGGTTGCTGTGTTTCGTTAGATACAGCAGAACCACCTTTTGTTACGAAGTCTTTGCTTACGTATCCAGTTCCACCATTGAAGTTAATTTTAAACCAATCTTGAACTTCACCTACAACTTGAACTGTTTTCCCTTTGTTTACAGAACCTAAAACAGTATGAGATGCACTTGGGCCTGTACGTACGTTTAGTGAAGAAACGTTTACTGTGTAAGTACCTGTTCCTTGTTGAACAGTAGTTCCTTTATTGCCACCAGTTGTTACGAAGTCCCCACTTACATAACCTGTTTGACCATTTACACTAACTTTGAACCAACCGTTTTCTTGTCCAATTACTTGAAGTGCTTGACCTGCTTTTACTTTAGAAATAACGTTATGTCCTGTACCAGCACCTGAACGTACATTTAATACATCAGCTGTTACTGTGTATTTTAATTCAGAAGTTGTTTCTACCTTTTTTGTTTCAGTTACAGTCGTTTGAGTTTGTGTTTGAGTTTGTCCATTAATTTCTTTTAGCGCATCATTTGAAACTTGTGCATGAGCAGAATCCATTCCTGGAACTGCTACGCCTACTACAGATGCTGCTGCTAAACCTGCGATTACTTTTTTCATAAGTTGTCTTTACTTCCTTTCCCTACTATCCTCTTGAGAAAAACTATAAACTTAGTACTTTACAATATTATCAAAGTAAAATATTCATCTAGTTCCATTTTTTAGCAAGAGTTTTATTTTTCACACGTCGTTCATTTTAAACGATTGAGGTGACTTCCGTGTGAACTTCATGTGAACTTTACCATTAAACTGTGTGTTTTTGCAACGATTTTTTCGAATTTCTTATGTATCACATGAAAATTTAACATCTCATTCGTTATCCTAATATAGAATTCACACTTTCTATCTAACATAAAAATTCGATTAATCTAATACAAAACACAATATTATTTTCTAGAAAGTTCTTTTTCATGAGGCACACTCTTATCATGACAAAAAACACTTTATTTATCAATAGTATAATATTTTAAAAAAATGAATTCTCTATACTATGTATGATTTTAAACAAAGTGATGATTTGTAAGATTTCCCCCCCCCACTCGAGAGCATTCCCATTCCAAAAACACCATTGACTATTTTGTTTCCCTGCTAAATATGGAATTATTAGGGTTTTATTGATAGAATATGTATAATCACATGAAAAGAGGAGTTGCATTCGTGGAAAAAATAATAGACGATCACATAAATAATAATATCGAACTTTACTATGCTCTTACTCACCTATTATCGTTTACAACATTAAAAAAGGTAACAATCATTGAAACAAAGAAAAACGAACTAAAAGAGCAAATGAAAATAATTCAGTACAAAAAACCATACCACGTATAAAAAGGTGAACAGATTTTATCTCTGTTCACCTT
>NZ_JBFPJI010000156.1:0-7343 GCF_040838205.1 Bacillus sp. S4 | reverse complement strand
CATATATTCCATTTATTGTAAATTTGATAAATCTTTCTTTTCATTCTTCTTTTTGTAGTTTTATAGTGGAATGCTATTTTTCTTATTTCACCTACTGTATAATAAGAAAAAAGTACGAAAAGAGGTTATCTCATGCTAGAGGTTATTGCAACTTGTTTAGAAGATGTGAAGCGAATTGAAAATGCTGGTGGAAATCGAATTGAACTCATTTCATCGTATACAGAAGGTGGTTTAACACCGAGTTATGCTTTTATAAAAAAAGCAGTAGAAGCAGTGCAAATACCAGTTCATGTTATGATTCGTCCGCATGCAAAGTCTTTTACATATACGGAAGAAGAAATTGAAATGATGAAAGAAGATATTGTAGTTGCTCAAAATCTTGGAGCTGCTGGTGTTGTATTAGGTGTGTTAAATGAACAAAATGAAGTTGATGAAGAGAAATTAGCAGATTTATTATCTGTTGTAGATGGAATAAATGTAACGTATCACCGTGCGATAGATGATACAGAAAATCCAGTAGAAGCGATGAAAGATTTGAAGAAATTCAATAAAGTTACTCACGTGTTAACTTCAGGCGGACAAGGAAATGTAGTAGATAATATTCCGGTGCTCAGAGAGATGCAAAAGGAAAGTGAAGGGAATATACAGCTTGTTGTCGGAAGCGGAGTAACGAAAGAGAATGTAAAACAATTACTAGATGAAACTGGAATTAGGCAGGCGCATGTAGGTACAGCGGTTAGAGAAGGTAAGTCATGTTTTTCTGAAATTGACCTAAAGTTAGTACAAGAGTTAGTTGGAATAATAAAGTAAGTATTTAAGAAAGAGGAGAGACGATGAAGACGAATACGAAGAAAGAATTGATCTCATGGATTAAAACGATAGGTATTACCCTTGCGATTGCCTTTATCGTTCGTGGGGTGCTATTTACGCCGTCATTAGTACAAGGTGAGTCGATGATGCCAACTTTAGAAAATAATGAGCGAGTTCTCGTGAATAAGATTGGTTATAGTATAAGCGGGTTAGACCGTTTTGACGTTATCGTCTTCCACGGAAAAGAAGGGTACGATTTAGTAAAACGAGTAATTGGTTTACCAGGTGATACAGTTGAGTATAAAGATGATGTTTTATATGTAAACGGAAAAGCGATGGAAGAACCGTATTTAAAAGAATTTAAAGAAAAGGCGTCAGGTCGTGTATTAACTCCTGATTTTACGTTAGAACAAATCACAGGGAAAACGAAAGTGCCAGAAGGCCAAGTGTTTGTTTTAGGAGATAATCGTGAAGTATCTAAAGACGGTCGTATGTTTGGGTTTATTTCAGAAGATGAAATTGTCGGAAAAGGACAAGCTGTTTTCTGGCCGTTGAAACAAGTGAGAGCGTTATAAAGTAAAGCAAAAGTATGGGAGAAATATTCTTCCATACTTTTTTGTTTGTGAAAAATATATTGATAGAATTGAAAGAATATTTTATAATTTTAAATTATAGGTTTGTTTCGAAAAACGGAATTTAAGTTCCGAAATTCGGAACTTAAAGGAGATAGGATGAGTATAAATAAAACGGCAGTTAAGACAATGGATATTTTGGAGTTGTTTTATGAGCATGAGGAGCTAAGTTTAACAGAGATGGTTCAGCTTACGAATATGCCGAAAACATCTGTTTATCGTTTAATTGGCTCGTTAGAAGAAATGGACTTTTTACAAAAAACAGAAAAGGGAAAGTATCGTCTCGGAGTCGTTTTTTTACGATTTGGTCAACTTGTTTCACAAAGGTTATCCGTAAGAAATATTGCGATACCTTATATGAAAGAGCTTAGAGATAGTTTAGGGCAAGCAGTAAATTTAATTATTCAAGATGGTAATGATGCAATTTATGTTGAAAAAATGGAAGGAGCTCAGCCGGTACGTGTTTATACGGCGGTTGGAAGAAGGGCACCGCTTTATGCGGGTGCATGTCCGAGAATTTTGCTATCGTATTTTTCTGAGGAAGAGAAAAGAAAGTACATAGAGGAAACAGATTTAAAGCAGTTTGCGGATGGAACGATCGTGAATAAGGAGAATTTGTTAGAAGTATTACATATGGCGAAAAAAGAAGGGTACACAATTAGCTACTCTGAATTAGAAAATCATACAGCAGCTATAGCAGCACCAATTTTTGCAAGTGATGGAACGGTTGTAGCTGGCATTAGTATTTCGGGATTAGCAATTGAGTATAGCGAAAGTAACATTTCATATTTTACTGCGAAAGTGAAAGAAACAGCATACCGCATTTCGAAAGAACTCGGCTTTTGGGCATAGAAAGAGGGAGTGGGATGAAATTTTCTGCGTTAGGGGATCAAGCAATTATTGTTACATTTGGTGAAGAAATTGGGATGGATATATACGAAAAAGTACAACGATTATTTCAAGCGCTGAGGCGGCATCCGTTTGCAGGAATGGTTGAATGTGTTCCGTCGTTTACTTCATTAGCGGTGTACTACAATTTGTACGAAGTATGGAAGCAAAACGAGAGAAGTGAAAGGCCATATGATCACGTTTGCCAGTATATACAGGAGCTGTGTGATTCTTATAAAGAAGAAGTGAACCGAGATGTGAAACATATTTCTATACCGGTGTGTTACGGGGGAGAATATGGACCTGATTTAGAAGAGGTTGCGCATTATCAAGGCTTACAAGTAGAGGATGTTATTCGAATACATAGTGAAACAACATATTTCGTGTATATGTTAGGTTTTACACCTGGGTTCCCGTATTTAGGCGGGTTACCGAAAGAACTAGAAACACCTAGAAAAGAAACGCCGCGATTACAAATTGCTCCTGGTTCAGTAGGTATTGGCGGAAATCAAACAGGTATTTATCCGCTTGAAACACCAGGAGGCTGGAATATTATCGGCCGAACACCTATTTCTCTATTTAATCCAAAAGAAGAAACACCAACATATATTCAAAGTGGTATGTATTTACGATTTATACCAATAACAAAGGAAGAGTACGTATCGCTTGAGGGGGCTAAAGAATGGATGTAGAGGTTTTGCATGCAGGAATGTTTACAACAGTCCAAGATTTAGGACGATCTCATTATCAACAATACGGTGTACCTGTTGGCGGGGCTATGGATAAAAATGCGCTCAGGATGATTAATATGTTAGTAGGTAATGAGGAGAATGAGGCTGGACTCGAAATTACAATAATGGGACCTAAATTGTTAATCAAGAAAACGACTTTGCTCGCGATTGGTGGAGCAGATATGGAACCGTTGTTAAATGGAGAACGCATTCCATTATGGCGTCCCGTATTAGCTGAAGAAGGAAGCATGCTTTGTCTCGGAAAAGCGAAAAGCGGTTGCAGGGCGTATGTGACTTTTGCGGGTGGTATAAATATTGATCGTACGATGGGAAGTAAAAGTACTTACATACGTGCTGCTCTTGGCGGTATTGAAGGGAGAATGCTGAAAAAAGGAGATTATTTTCAAATTGGTACAGGGGCAGAAGTTGGGAGTCGTTTCATTCGAAATTTACAAGAAGAAGAGCGTATAAAAACGAAGTGGGCAATTTGTAACAATACTTTACCGAAATATAAGAAGCAGCCTATTCTTCGCGTCATAACAGACTTTGAATATGATCAATTTACAGAAGAAAGTATAAAGTCGTTTTTTTCGAAAGAGTATAAAGTATCCAATTATGCGGATCGCATGGGATATAGGCTTGACGGAGATGTTTTAAATAGAGTTGAAGAGATAGAAATTTTATCGAGCCCAGTTACATTCGGAACAATTCAAGTACCGAATGGTGGACAGCCTATTATATTAATGGCGGATAGACAAACGACAGGTGGTTATCCGAGAATTGGAAATGTAGTTTCAGTAGATTTACCTCTTCTAGCGCAGCTGAAACCAGGAGACTATGTAACTTTTGAAAAAATAACTATGGAAGAAGCTGCACACTTATATATAGAACAGGAAATAAGTATGAGTCTATTAAAGAAATTCATCGCTTTACGAAGCTGAGATTAGGAGGAAAACATCGTGACTACAATTGATTTAAACTGTGATTTAGGAGAAAGTTTTGGAGCTTATAAAATGGGGAATGATGATGAAATTCTTCCGTTCGTTTCCTCTATAAATGTTGCTTGTGGTTTTCATGCTGGTGATCCGGCCGTTATGAGGCAAACGGTTGAAAAAGCTCTGCAGCATAACGTAGCAATAGGAGCACACCCTGGATTTCCTGATTTAATTGGATTTGGGAGAAGGAACATGCACGTTTCAGCAAGTGAAGTATATGATTATGTTTTATATCAAATTGGCGCATTAGAAGGATTTGTTAAAGCTGCCGGTGGGAAGATGCAACATGTAAAACCGCACGGTGCGTTATATAATATGGCGGCAACTGATTCGGAAATTGCGGATGCAATCGCAAAAGCAATTTATCATATTAACCCTGGATTATTACTTTACGGATTAGCGAATAGTGAGGCGTTTATAAGGGCAACAGAAAAATATAATATAACTCTCGTACAAGAAGCTTTTGCTGATCGTACGTATAAGCAGGATGGAACTTTAACGAGTCGTACAGAAGAAAATGCTCTTATAAAAAATGAAGATGAAGCAATAAAACAAGTACTTCAAATGGTGAAGGAAGGGTATGTAGAATCGGTTAATGGGGAGAAAGTAGCAGTTCAGGCGCAAACGATATGTTTACACGGGGACGGAGAGAAAGCAGTACAATTTGCGGAAAAAATATACAGAACATTCGAACTTAACGGTGTTTCTATAAGTGCACCGAAATAATAAATGAGGGGAAGTGCTGGAAATGATTAAATTAATTGGGATACTACTTGTTGCAGTTGGGTTTTTATTTAGATTAAATACACTGTTAGTAGTAATGGTTGCGGGTATTGTTACTGGTATGGTTTCAGGCTTAAGTTTTTATGATGTGATTAGCATGTTCGGTAAATTTTTCATAGAAAACAGATATATGTCTATGCCAATCATATTAACTTTACCGGTAATCGGAATTTTAGAGCGTTACGGTTTAAAAGAAAGAGCAGAAGCACTTATAACGAAATCAAAAGGAGCAACAACTGGAAGAGTATTAATGTCATATTTTACGATAAGAGAATCATCAGCAGCACTTGGACTTAATATCGGTGGTCATGCGCAAACAGTGAGACCGCTAGTTGCGCCAATGGCAGAAGGAGCTGCACAAGGTAAATATGGTAAACTCCCTGAAAAATTGAGAGAAAAGATTAAAGCAAACGCAGCAGCTGCGGAAAATACAGCTTGGTTTTTCGGAGAGGATATTTTCATCGCAACTGGTGCCATTTTATTAATGAAAGGGTTCTTCGATTCAGTAGGTATGCATGTCGGTGTATGGGATATGGCGCTTTGGGGTATTCCAACTGCGATATCTGCCCTTATTGTGAGCTGGATTAGGTTTAGAAGGTTTGATAAGTATATAGAGAAAACAATGAAGGCAGAAGAAAAACAAGAGAAGGAGGCTATATAAGATGAACATCATAACAATGGATACAATTTATTATGTATTAGGAATAATCGTTGCATTTATCGCTGTTCGTATTGCATTTGATCGTGAACATCCAAACCGATTCGGTTCTAGCTTATTTTGGGCATTGTTTGCAGTTACATTTTTATTTGGAAATGTAATACCTTCATTTTATGTTGGCTGTATTGTGCTCGCTATGGTCGTTTTAGCTTCATTAAATAAAGTAACAAAATCTGAGGAGAAAGAAGTACCAGTGCAAGAACGTGTGAAACATGCTGAGAAATTAAAGAATAAAATTTTTATGCCTGCACTGTTAATACCTATTTTTACAATTATCGGTACACTGACATTAGGGAAAATCAAATGGGGAAATGTCTCTCTTGTTGATCCTGATAAAGTAACGTTAGTTGCATTAGCGTTAGGTGCATTACTCGCATTCGTTGCAGCGATGCGTATTACAAAAGCGAAAATAACAACGCCTGTTCAAGAAGGAAGCAGATTACTACAGGCTGTCGGCTGGGCTGTTATTTTACCACAAATGTTAGCAGCGCTTGGCGGTATTTTCGCAAAATCTGGCGTTGGCCAAGTCGTTTCTGATTTAGTCGGACAAGTGTTACCAACAGAGTATCCATTCGTTGCTGTTATGGCGTACTGTTTAGGAATGATGCTATTCACAGTTGTAATGGGAAATGCTTTCGCTGCGTTTGCGGTTATTACTGGCGGAATTGGCTTGCCTTTAATTGTTCAAATGCACGGCGGGAACCCAGCAATTATGGCAGCACTCGGTATGTTTGCTGGATATTGTGGAACGTTGCTTACTCCAATGGCAGCAAACTTTAATATTGTTCCGGCAATGCTTTTAGAATTGAAAGATAAGAATGCAGTCATTAAGGCGCAAGTACCAATTGCTCTTTCTATTTTCATTATAAATATGTTTATCATGTACGGCCTTGTATATCGTTTCTAATTAGGAGAGTGAAACTATGAAAACAGTATTAGTAACAGGATTTGATCCGTTTGGAGGAGAAAGCATCAACCCAGCTTGGGAAGTCGCAAAAAGTTTACATGAAAAAACAATTGGAGAATACAAGATTATAAGTAAACAAGTTCCAACGGTATTTCATAAATCGATACAAGTATTAAAAGCGTATATAGAAGAGTTGTCGCCTGACATTATTATATGTATTGGACAAGCTGGGGGCAGACCAGATGTTACGATAGAGCGAATAGCAATTAATGTTGATGATGCAAGAATTGCTGATAATGAAGGAAATCAGCCAGTGGATGTACCGGTTGTAGAAGAAGGAGCGATTGCGTATTGGTCTACACTTCCGATGAAAGCAATCGTGAAAAAACTTCGCGAAGAAGGTATACCAGCTTCTGTTTCACAAACGGCAGGTACATTTGTTTGTAATCACTTATTCTATGGTCTCATGCATGAACTAGAAAAACATGATAAGAAAATAAAAGGTGGATTTGTTCATATTCCGTTCTTACCAGAACAAGCTACTAACTATCCAGGTCAACCGAGTATGTCACTTTCTACTATTAGTAAAGGGATAGAATTGGCAATCGAGGTAACGACGGAAGTGGAAGTAGATATTGTAGCGTGCGGCGGTGCGACGCATTAAGTAAAAAGCATGTTAATTAAAGAGGGCTGATGCAGCCCTCTTTGTGTGTTTGTATTTTGTAATTGAAGATGCAGTATAGAATATAAAGGGAAAGGTTGCAATGGGAGTATTCTAACAAATATGGAATTGTTCCAAATAAAAGGAAACTTTTTAAATAGTTTCTTAATGATGTAGAATTTTCGTCTATATGAATGGATAAAAAGTTAAGTTCTGAT
>NZ_JBFPJI010000155.1:0-7512 GCF_040838205.1 Bacillus sp. S4 | reverse complement strand
TTTTTTTCGGAAAAAGTATTGACTTATTAGAAACATGAGGAATATAATGAGTGCAACTTAAAAAAATGCAAGCGTTGATGAAGAAGAGTACACATGATGAACATGTCAGAGAGCTGATGGTTGGTGCGAATCAGTATGGGATTGATGTGGAATGGGCTTCGGAGCTTCCAAACCGAAACGAAAGAAGTAGGCTTTGGCGACATGATCTCATCGATACAAGAGACACGTATTATTTTTTGATACGGCAAAGTGCGTTACATTCGTAACGAATTAAGGTGGCACCACGGGAGTACCCGTCCTTTCTATAGGATGAGTACTCCCTTTTTGTGTACAAAAAATTGTTGAACGCCCTATAAAAATTAAATAAGTTAAATCGTTTAAGTAAGAAGAGTACGTATACTTGGAGACGTTACAGAGAGCCGGGGACAGGTGGGAGCCCGGTACGGTGCCATATACGGAATGGGCTTACGAGAGGTATGCTGAACAATTGTTTTCAGTAGGCAACCCGGGTTCCGCCGTTACAAGGATAAGGTATATATTTTGTACCTGAATAAAGCGGGATGCTTTTGCGTCCAACCTGAGGTGGTACCACGGTAAATTTATCGTCCTCTACATATTTCGATATGTAGGGGACTTTTTTATTTTTCAGAGTGAGGTGAAAGGCATGATGACAAAAGAGGAATTTATGAAGCAAAAAGAACAAGGAAAAACATTTTTAGTAATCGCTGAAGAAGAAGGAGATAGCATTACGCCAATTTCTTTATATAGACGTATGAAAGGGAAGAAGAAGTTTTTACTAGAAAGCTCACAGCTTCATCAAGATAAAGGACGCTATTCTTGCTTAGGATGTAATCCGTATGGTGAAGTGAAAAGTGTTGGTACGGAAGTGGAACGAACGATTTACAGCCAAACAGAAAAGCTGCAAGGTAACGTACTGCAAGTGTTAGAAGAGGTAATCGCACCATCGCTAGTAGAAAGTCCATTCCCATTTTGCGGAGGAGCAGTTGGTTATATCGGTTATGACGTAATTCGGCAGTATGAAAATATAGGAGTAGACTTACATGATCCATTAAATATTCCAGAAGTACACCTTTTACTGTATAGCGAGTTTATCGTTTACGATCATTTACGCCAAAAACTATCGTTTGTATATGTATGCAAGGAAGATGAATCAGCTTCTTATGAGGAAGTATACGAGAGATTGCAACGATACAAAGAAGAAGTGCTAAACGGAGAAGAAGAGAAGGTGAGTGAAGTAATATCATCTTTATCATTCACTTCTTCAGTAACTGAAAAAGAATTTTGTGAAATGGTAGAAACAGCGAAAGAATACATTCGGGCAGGAGATATTTTTCAAGTTGTATTATCCCAGCGTTTGCAAAGTGAATGTAAAGGAGATCCATTTGCATTATACCGGAAACTTCGAATTGCAAATCCATCACCATATATGTTCTATATCGATTTTCAAGATTATGTTGTGCTTGGCTCTTCGCCAGAAAGTTTACTATCAGTAAGAGACGATAAGGTGATGACAAACCCAATTGCCGGTACGAGGCCGAGAGGGAAAACGAAGCAGGAAGATGAGGAAATCGAAAAAGAACTGTTAGGAAATGAGAAAGAGCGGGCGGAGCATATGATGCTTGTGGATCTAGGCCGAAATGATATTGGCAGAGTAAGTGAAATTGGCTCTGTGACAATAGATAAATATATGAAAGTAGAGAAATACTCTCACGTTATGCACATTGTATCTGAAGTTTACGGAACATTGCGAAAACAAATGAGTGGATTTGATGCATTAGCGTATTGTTTACCAGCTGGCACAGTATCAGGCGCTCCGAAAATAAGGGCGATGGAAATTATTAATACGTTAGAGCATGAAAAAAGAAATGTATACGCCGGAGCAGTTGGATATATTTCATTCTCAGGAAATCTTGATATGGCGCTAGCAATTCGAACGATGGTTGTAAAAGATGAGAAAGCGTACGTTCAGGCAGGAGCGGGTATCGTCTACGATTCAGACCCTGTAGCTGAATATGAAGAAACATTAAATAAAGCGAGAGCGCTTTTGGAGGTTATGAAATGATTGTACTGATCGATAATTATGATTCATTCACATATAACTTGTATCAACTATTAGGCGAGTACGAGGAAGAAATTGTTGTAGTAAGAAATGATCAAATAACAATTGAACAATTAGAGGAGATGAAGCCGAAAGGAATTGTGCTATCACCAGGACCTGGAAAACCAGAAGATGCTGGAATTTGTATCGATGTTATTCGTCACTTTTATAAGAACGTTCCCATCTTAGGAATTTGCCTTGGCCATCAAGCAATCATATCCGCATTTGGAGGAGAAATTGTTAGAGCAGAGCGTATTAAACACGGAAAAACATCGCGTGTGAAACATAACGGAACGTCAATCTTTTCGTACGTTACGCAGCCGCTAACAGCGATGCGTTACCATTCACTCGTCGCAGCGCAAAATGGTTTGCCGCAGTGTTTTGACATACTCGCGACAGCGATGGATGACGGAGAAATCATGGCAGTTCGTCACAATTATTATCCGCTCTTCGGATTACAGTTTCACCCAGAATCAATTGCAACAGAAGAAGGCGGAAAGTTAATACGTGCCTTTTTAGCAGAAGTGAAAGAGGAGGAGAGAGTATGAACAGTTATCTTCGAAAGTTAGTAGAGGGACAACATTTAACAGAAGAGGAAATGTATGAAGCGGGACTTCTTTTATTAAGTGACAACATATTGGAAAGTGAAGTTGCAGCTTTCTTAGTATTGCTGAAAGCGAAAGGCGAAACAGCAGAAGAAATATACGGTCTCGTTCGTGCTCTTCGCGAAAAGGCATTACCGTTTTCAAATCATATAAAAGGCGCGATGGACAATTGCGGAACGGGTGGTGACGGTGCGCAAACATTCAATATTAGTACAACATCGGCATTTGTACTTGCCGGAGCTGGTGTAAAGGTTGCGAAACATGGAAACCGCGCTGTTTCTAGTAAAACAGGAAGTGCTGATTTATTAGAAGAACTCGGTGTAAACATTAGTTGTACGCCAGGTGAGATTGACTACTTATTAGAAAATGTAGGGATTGCCTTCTTATTTGCACCAGCGATGCATCCAGCATTAAGACGCATTATGAAAATAAGAAAAGAATTAAACGTTCCGACGATCTTTAACTTAATTGGACCGTTGACGAATCCGGTTAATTTAGAAACACAATTTGTCGGTATTTATAAACGAGATATGTTATTGCCGGTAGCGGAAGTATTGCAGAAACTAGGCAGAAAACAAGCGCTCGTCGTAAACGGAAGTGGATTTTTAGATGAAGCATCATTACAAGGAGAAAACTGCGTCGCTATTTTAAAAGACAATGAAATAATTGAAATGAGTATTGCACCAGAAAACTACGGTTTTTCAAGAGTGAAAAATGAGGAAATTAGAGGCGGAAATTCAAAAGAAAACGCAAAAATTACGCTCGGAGTATTGAGCGGAGAAAAAAGTGTATACCGCGATACCGTTTTACTAAATGCAGGGCTTGCTCTTTTCGCAAACGGAAAAGCGGAAACGATTGAAGAAGGAATTAAACTAGCGGCACATAGCATTGACTCCGGAAAAGCATTAGAAAAATTAAACTTATTAATTACAGCAAGCCATGAAAAATTAGAAAGGGTGAATTAAAGTGGGGACGATTTTAGACAAAATTGTAGAGCAGAAGAAAGTAGAAGTTGCGGAGTTATATGAAACATATTCACCAGTGAAAGAAAAAAGGAAAACACACTCACTTGTAAAAGCTTTAGAGCAATTTACTGTAATCGCCGAGGTAAAGCGAGCGTCTCCATCAAAAGGCGATATAAACTTACACGTTGATGTACCAAAACAAGTAAAAACATATGAAGAATGCGGCGCTGGAGCGGTTTCTGTTTTAACAGACGGTCAATTTTTTAAAGGATCTTTTCACGACTTACAAACTGCAAGAGCAGAAAGTAACATTCCGCTTTTATGCAAAGATTTTATAATTGATAAGATTCAAATTGATAGGGCGTATGAAGCTGGTGCAGATCTTATTTTATTAATCGTTGCAGCATTGTCAAAAGAGAAATTAAAAGAGCTTTATAACTACGTACTAGAAATGGGATTAGAAGCGATAGTTGAAGTTCATGATGAACAGGAATTAGAAATTGCAACCCGATTAAATCCGCACGTTATCGGAATTAATAACCGTAATTTAAAAACGTTTGAAGTAGATTTAAGCCAAACTGAAAAACTCGGAAAACGACTGAATGAGGAAAATCTGCTTTGGATTAGTGAAAGTGGTATTCATTCAAAAGAAGATATCATCAGAGTCAAACGAGCTGGTGCCAAAGGCGTATTAGTCGGAGAAGCGCTTATGACATCATCTTCTATCAGTACCTTTTTTGAAGACTGTAAGGTGAGCATATGAAAGTGAAGATTTGCGGCATCACTGATATGGAAACAGCGAAAAGTGCGTGTGAATATGGCGCAGATGCAATCGGATTCGTTTTTGCAGAAAGTAAACGCCAAATCACTCCAGGGCAAGCGAAAGAAATTATTGGGGAAATTCCAGCACACGTTTTCAAGGTCGGTGTTTTCGTAAATGAATCGGTAGAAGTGATCCAGAAAATTGCAGAGGAGTGCGGGTTAACGCATGTGCAACTACATGGGGATGAAGACAACCATCAAATCAGGAGATTGAATATTCCGTCTATAAAAGCGTTAGGAGTAGCTTTAGAGAAAGATATTGAACATGCGAAAAAATACGAAACAGATTATCTGTTATTTGATAGCCCGAAAGAAAAGTTTTACGGAGGGAATGGTAAGACATTTTCATGGGAGTTACTCGCACATATGCCAAACGAGTTGCGAGAGAAAACGATATTAGCTGGCGGATTAAACGTCATTAATATAGAAGAAGCCATTCAAACCGTTCAGCCATATATGGTCGATGTGAGTAGCGGGGTAGAGACAGAAGGAAAGAAAGATTTGGAGAAAATAAAACAATTTATTAAAAAAGCGAAGGAGTGTTCCAAATGAACTACGCATATCCAGATGAAAAAGGTCATTACGGTATATACGGAGGACGATACGTTCCAGAAACGTTAATGCAATCCGTACTAGAGCTAGAAGAAGCGTATAAAGAAGCGATGCAAGACGAAGCGTTTCAAAAGGAATTAAACCATTATTTACAAACGTACGTTGGAAGAGAAACACCGCTTTATTTCGCTGAAAATATGACGAAGTATTGCGGCGGAGCAAAAATCTATTTGAAACGTGAAGATTTGAACCATACGGGAGCTCATAAAATTAACAATACAATAGGTCAGGCACTTCTTGCGGTAAGAATGGGTAAGAAGAAAGTTGTCGCTGAAACAGGAGCAGGACAACACGGAGTTGCAACAGCTACTGTATGTGCCCTTCTCGGTTTAGAATGCGTCATCTTCATGGGAGAAGAAGATGTGAGACGACAAAAATTAAACGTGTTCCGAATGGAATTACTTGGAGCAAAAGTAGAAAGCGTAGCGGCAGGTAGCGGCACGTTAAAAGATGCGGTGAACGAGGCGCTTCGTTACTGGGTTTCACATGTACACGATACGCACTACATTATGGGATCAGTTCTCGGACCACATCCATTTCCGCAAATTGTTCGTGATTTCCAAAGTGTAATTGGGAAAGAAACGAAAAAGCAATACGAAGCGTTAGAAGGAAAATTACCAGAAGCAGTCGTTGCTTGTATTGGTGGTGGTAGTAATGCAATGGGAATGTTTTATCCGTTCGTACACGATGCAGAAGTTGCTCTTTACGGCGTTGAAGCAGCTGGAAAAGGTGTTCATACAGAAAAGCACGCGGCGACTTTAACGAAAGGAAGCGTCGGTGTTTTACACGGATCGATGATGTATCTTCTGCAAAATGAAGAAGGACAAATTCAAGAAGCGCATTCTATTTCGGCAGGACTGGATTACCCAGGTGTTGGACCAGAACATAGTTTACTAAAAGATATTGGACGCGTTTCTTATCATTCAATCACAGATGACGAAGCGTTAGACGCGTTTCAATTATTAACGAAAAAAGAAGGGATTATCCCGGCATTAGAAAGCTCACATGCTGTCGCATACGCTTTAAAATTAGCGCCGAAAATGAAGAAAGACGAAGGTCTTGTCATTTGCTTATCTGGCCGCGGTGATAAAGATGTAGAGAGTATAAAACGTTATATGGGAGAGGTGTAAAAAATGGGAGTAGAAAAAATTAAAGCAGCGTTTGAAAATGGCAAGAAAGCATTTATTCCGTACGTAATGGGCGGAGATGGTGGACTTGAAAAGTTAAAAGAAAGAATCCGTTTTCTAGATGAAGCAGGAGCAAGCATCGTTGAAATCGGTATTCCGTTTTCAGATCCAGTCGCAGACGGTCCAACTATTCAAAGAGCAGGAAAACGTGCGCTAGATAGCGGTGTAACATTAAAAGGGATTTTTCATGCATTAGCAGAAGTGAGGCAAGAAGTTCAAATTCCATTTGTCCTCATGACATATTTAAATCCAGTACTAGCATTCGGAAAAGAACGTTTCATCGAGAGCTGTCTTGAAGCAGGTGTGGATGGCATTATCGTTCCAGACTTACCGTATGAAGAACAACATATTATTGCGCCGCTTCTACGTGAGGCGAAAATAGCTTTAATTCCACTCGTAACTGTAACAAGCCCAATTGAACGAATCAAGAAAATTACGAGTGAATCACAAGGATTCGTTTACGCCGTTACAGTAGCGGGCGTAACAGGAGTACGTCAAAACTTTAAAAACGAAATTCATAGTTACTTAGAAAAAATAAAATCACACGTTCACTTACCAGTTGTTGCAGGATTCGGTATTTCAACACGAGAGCAAATAGAAGAAATGATTACAATATGTGACGGTGTTGTCGTTGGAAGTAAAGTCATTGAGCTATTAGAAAATGAAAAGCACGAAGAAATATGTGAGTTAATACATGCAGTAAAAGAAACAGAAGAGGCATAAGTCTCTTCTGTTTCTTTTATGTGAAAAGTGTTAAAATATACAGAAAACACTTATAATTTAGAGGTGAGAAGGCATGCTAAGACGGAAACTATTATATCTTCTTTTAACCGTACCACTATACGCTTGGCTCATTAGCATGACGAAAATAGAATTACTAGCTCTGTTTCTAGGGTACTTATTCATCTTCTCTAACCTAAATCGGATTCAAGAGCAATCCATTTTAGAAGTATGTATATTTTCGGTTAGTATAGAATTATTTAGTATCGTTTCGATTGTATTATTAAATGAATTATTCCAATGTATCCATTCATTTGAATTAATGAAACTTGGGAATATTGTATTGCAAGTAATATGTGCTTATATTGTGTTTGTTGTGTTAGACAAAATAATCGGACAGCAGACGGTTTTTCAGGATAAAAGAAAATGGGATTGATTCAAAAAAAGAGCTGTTTGGCTCTTTTTTTAATCTGTTATAAAAT
>NZ_JBFPJI010000154.1:0-7590 GCF_040838205.1 Bacillus sp. S4 | reverse complement strand
TAAAAAAGTGCACCTCCAATTGTTAGACTGTGTCTAACAATTGGGGTGCACTTCAAAATTAGCACGACTTTTTTATAATTATTTGATTTACCGAGCGCACTCTATATGTAATCGTTAACCCTCATTATTATACAACTGCTCCTTCATCCATCTCGCAATCCCCCTGCTCCCTTCACTCCCAACTTTCTCAAGTTCTTCTACAACTAATCCTCTTCTCTCCACAGAATGATTTTGACTTAACTTCGCTTTTCCTTCTATTTTATTTATCTTTATTTTAAACCCAACTATTCCCCTACTTAATCCTTCCATATAATTCGGATCTACATCATTCAGTGAGTAGGTGCTTTTTGGATTTTCATATTTATGTACTAAATCTTGAAGTGAATCTATTAATTCCTGTTCATCTTCAACAATTTCTAACTCTCCATATACATGCACCGCAACATAGTTCCATGTTGGTACTGCTTTATTTGTTTCATACCATGATGGAGAGATATAACTATGTGGCCCTTGAAAAATAGCTACCACTTGTTGATTTTCACTATCTTTCCACTGCTCATTTGGACGTGCAAAATGCCCGGATAAAGTAAGTGTTTCCCTATTTAACAATAACGGTAAATGCGTTGCGTACGGTGCTCCGTTATGTTGAGAAAATAAAGTTGCAAAGCTATTTTGTTCAATAATTTCGTACTTCTTCTCTTCATCTTGTATAGTGAAATGTTTTGGTATGTACATAAGCTCCCTCTTTTCTTATCTTCTTATTTCCCATTATATTTACGAGATTTATTATTTGGCAGGGACAGATTGTAATTGTTTTATAAGGTCAGTTCATATAGTAAAACCTCTTCTTCAAAAATAATAGGTGGCATTATATGATTTCTGCCACCTT
Source organism: Bacillus sp. S4 (assembly GCF_040838205.1). Lineage (NCBI taxonomy): Bacteria > Bacillati > Bacillota > Bacilli > Caryophanales > Bacillaceae > Bacillus > Bacillus sp. S4. The sequence goes on along the minus strand of NZ_JBFPJI010000154.1, from coordinate 6,701 downwards.
AGTCTATTTTCTTATTGATACAAACTCCCTTATTCAACTATCCTTCATAGCTTTTTCCAATACAGCTTCAATGAATTCCGTTTTACCTAAGCTATAACTTGAGCGATTTTCCGCCGTTTCTGCTAACTCTTTCTTTAACTTCCCATATTCAATAACAACGTTTGGATTTCCACGAAGATAATCACGAAACGCCACATGTCTTCTTAACTCTTCACTATTCTTATCGCATACATATAAATGATGTTCCATCCAAATTGTATTCTTCCCATCCCTCGGAACATATTGATCCTTTCTTCCAAAAGCCTCTCTCCCCTTAAAACTCCACTCTTCTTGATGAAAATATCCTATCTTTTCAAACCCCTTTATTACTTTAGGAAAAACATCATAATCTTCTATTACAACATCGACATCTAATATCGGTTTAGAAGCAAGACCTTTAACAGATGTACTCCCAACGTGCTCTATAGAAAAAATAAGTTCTCCCATTACGTTATTAATCACCGTCTGTAATTTACAAAATTCACTTTCCCATTGTGTATTATATTTCTCAACAGTAATAAATTGTTTCAATTGACCCATCCTTCTCAAATCACTTTTATAACCTCTGAATATGCGTATCCTTAAAATCAGTCTCATATTTCAATCCATACCCAATCATTCGATCCATCCCAATATGTGCTGTCCATATTAAACCAACCATTAAAATCGTATCCACCTTAAAATAGACCCCTATTAAAACAAGTAATATGGATATGATATATGTGTGAAATAGATTATAAATTTGTGCACCAACACGTTTGTTAATGGCGTACGCCACCATTGCTAAATCAGGTGCAAAAAGTAATACGATAAATAATAACCAGCTAAATCCACATAATGCATATATATAAATCGCAGCTAATAAGACGACCAATCCTTCAAAATGTATAATGCGTTTCTCCAAACTTCATCATTCCTTATCTTTTAACTTAAAAATTTTATTCGGATTTAAAATATTTTGCGGATCAAGAGCTTTCTTTATTTTTTCCATTACTAAAAGCGCAGCCCCATGTTCTTCTTCTTGATACTTCTGCTTCCCTATTCCAACGCCGTGCTCTCCTGTACAAGTTCCGCCACGCTTAAGAGCATACAATACGATACTTTCGTTTATTTCGTCCCCTTTTTTCACTTCATCTTTATCGTTTGGATCAATCATTAAGAGCACATGGAAATTCCCGTCTCCTACATGGCCAAGAATACCACCAACAAGACCAACTTTATCTAACGTCTCTTTCGCATGCTGTATTGCACCAGCTAATTCTGAAATTGGTACACAAACATCCGTACTCATTAGCTTTTTACCAGGATAACTATGAACGTAAGAATATGCTAAGTTATGTCTTGCATCCCATAATTTATTTCTTGCCGCAGTTTCAGTTTCAAAAGCGACTTCTTTACATTTATGATCAAAAACAATTTCCTTCGTAAACTCGATATCTTGCGTTAGCCCTGCTTCATTTCCGTGAAACTCTAAAAACAGTGTTGGTTCTTCTCTGTAATTTGTTTCATTATAATGATTTACTTGTTTCATAGATAGTTCATCAACGAGCTCTATTCTCGCAATTGGAATACCAGCTTGCAGTATATTAATAACAGCTTCTACTGCATCATTTATAGTTGGAAACGATGCTCTCGCAGCCATAACATGTTCTGGTATGCCGTATACTTTTACTGTTAGCTCTGTAAAGCATCCAAGCGTACCTTCTGATCCTACGAAAATACCATTTAAATGATAACCTGATGATGACTTCGCCGCTAAATTGCCAGTATGTATCACTTGTCCATCAGCAAGTACCACTTCTAAATCACGAACTTGATCACGCATTACGCCATACTTAACCGCTGTCGTTCCGCTCGCGTTTGTAGCAGCCATCCCTCCTAACGTTGCATCTGCGCCTGGATCTACACTAAAAAATAGACCATACTTTTTCAATTCTTTATTGAGCTGAGAACGAGTCACTCCTGGTTGTACTTTCACAAGAAAATCTTTCTCTCTTATTTCAAGTATTTTGTTCATTAATGAAAAATCAACCGTAATCCCCTTTTCATACGGAATTATATGGCCCTCTAAACTGGAGCCTACTCCAAATGGAACGACAGCCTTTCCATGCAGACTCGCTACTTTCATAATCTCGCTAACTTCTTCAGCCGTTTTTGGATACACAACTACATCCGGCAAACTACTAGTATGGTAAGATTCATCTTTACTATGTAACTCTCTTACTGTCTTATTAACCACTACTTGATCTTCAGGAAGTACATCCTTTAATTCATTTACTAAACGTTCAATTGTTATTTCCATTACGTACTCTCCTTTTATATTATTTACGCCGCATTAATTATACCATTTTTATACAAAATAATCAGAATAGTAAGATTCGTGTAATTTTATATATAAAAAAGAACTTGCAGTATTCCCTACAAGTTCTTTTTTATAAAACTACATTTTAGACGATTTCTTCAACAAAATCATAAACCAAACTAAAGTAAATGCCATCATAGAATGAGAGAACCCTACAATATAAGTTAACCCTTTAAAGTCCGCTCCATTTAGTTGAAGAAGTCCTCTCGCTGCCAACGAACCTAACATTAAAGTTAATGCGATATTATGTAAAATAAACCAGTTATTAAATCCTTTCACTTCATGAAAAGCGAATACTTTTGCTAATCCTAAAGCAATTAAAAAGAAGAAAAAGCCAAGTACTAACGTATGCGTATGCAACAGATTTAATAGTGTAGAGCCTAAAATCCCTTTATATTTCCCATACTCCCTAGCAAATATTCCTGACAATAAACCGATAATTAAATAAGTAAACGATGCATTATATAATTTCTTCATTATGTACCTCCTTGAGTAGAATGTGTAGTGTGTCATATTTAGTAATAATGATAGTTATATAGTAAAAACTCCTAGTTTCCTAGGAGTCATTGTATAAGTATCTCACTCTTTCCAGTTAATCCTAATTATAAAATATCCTTCTATGCAAAACAATCGAACTTTATGTGAACAAGTAACTCTCAATTAAAATAACTTGCACTTTTATTTTGTACAATCCATACTAATTGTTATAACTGTTAAAGGTGGTGCAATAGATTGATAGTTCTTGAAACTGAACGACTCACTCTTCGCTGGCTCGATATAAAAGATGCTCCGTTTATTCTCGAGTTAGTAAACGATCCTGCATGGATTCAGTTTATCGGTGATAAAGAGGTTAGAAACTTAAAAGACGCAACAAATTATATTTTAAACGGACCAGTCGATATGTATAACAAGGTTGGCTTTGGTCTTTACTTAGTAGAACGAAAAGAAGATCTTACTCCACTTGGTATGTGTGGTCTTATTAAAAGAGATTCATTAGAAGATATCGATATCGGATTTGCCTTTTTAGAAAAATTCCGCTCGAAAGGATACGGCTATGAATCTGCTGCTGCGGTAATGGAATACGGTGTACAAAAACTAGGAATGAAACGAATTGTAGCAATTACTTCTATAGATAACACTGTTTCAGGAAAACTTTTAGAAAAAGTAGGATTACGATTCGAGAAAATAATTTCAGACTCAGAAGAAGATCTAAAATTATTTGGGTATAACGCATAATAAAAAAAGGTCGCCATTCACGGCGACCCTTTTACTATTTCACTTCTACCGCATAATTCCCTGTTCCCCCGCCGTACTGATATACATGTAAATAATACTTCCCTGGATGCGTATAGTAACTACCTACTAACTTATTTCCTTTCATTATAGATAGATAAAACAAAAATTATCACATGCATCTATCCATCAAAATAAAAGCATTTTATTAAAATACATTTAATATCCCAATGGATTTATGTTAATATTTTAAATATTAACATAAATAAAACTACCTACTTTTCACACGAAACTCTTTAAACTTTAACGTGCAACTTATTTTCAGTTGAATATGGCATATGAAATGGGGTTGAGAAATTTATAAATCACTTTCTTTTTATACTGAAATTTTGTTGAAATAAAATATAAATAAAGGGAGCCTACAAACGATGAATGTATCTTTAATTACACCTACTACCGATTTACATGAAGAATACTTAGATTTTTATAACGAATGGAAAAATAGCGGCGAAACAATGATTCCGTGGGTGATCTCAAAAGACCCTTCTAATTTCACGGCAATGATTCAAGAATTACACGACGCACATAACGGAATAAATATACCTAAAACATGGGTAACAGCTTCTACTTATTGGCTCATTACAAATGAAAATAAAATTTTGGGAGCAGTTAATATTCGTCATAGTTTGACGGAGCATTTATTTAATGCTGGAGGCCATATCGGTTATGGCATTCGCCCTTCCGAAAGAAGAAAAGGATATGCTACGAAGTTACTAGAGTTATCATTAGAAAAAACGAAAGAATTAAACATCACGAAAGCACTTGTCGTTTGCGACGAAGTGAATACAGCTTCAGAGAAAACGATTTTACATAACGGCGGTCTCCGTGATGAAGATTTCACTGAAGAAGATGGTAATGTTGTGAGAAGGTATTGGATTGAGCTCTAAATAATCAAAAACAAGCCAGAAAGTGATTACACACTTTCTGGCTTGTTTTATACTACTTCTATTTCAAACTGCACTGTAATACCACTCGGATCTACTACCGTAAATCCATTTGTAGTTTCATTTATCTCATGTTGTTTTTCTATTAATCTTTCTTTTACTTCATTTAAAGCTTCTTTATGAGGTAGTACAATCGTATATACTTTTAGTCCCGTTGCATGTGCTGGTGGATGCGGGTTATTTACCCCGTTCCACGTATTTGCACCGATATGGTGATGATACACTCCTGCCGAAATGAATAAGCAATCATCTTCACGCTGTTGTACTTCAAAACCTACTGTATCTACATAAAACTCATGTGACTTCTCGACATCAGCTATTCGTAAATGTACGTGTCCAACCACAGTGTCAGCAGGTAAACCATCAAATTCATAATCAACGAGCGTTGCTAGTTCTTTTAAATCAAGTGGCGTACTTCCTCCTGGCCCTTCTCCCCACTGATCTCGAGGACGGTCCGCATAAATCTCAATACCGTTCCCCTCTAAATCTTGTAAATAAAACGCTTCACTATACGTATGATCACTTGCACTATTAAACCTTGAAATTGGTAAAATTTCATTTGAATATGTATAACGTCCTTCTTGTTCAGCTGGACTATCAATTACGTTCTTATTACGAATCACCCCAAATAGTGCCGAAGCAAAAGCCTCACGAGTCGGAACTAAAAAGGCTACATGATATATACCCGTCGTACGTGGTTCTTGAAGCGCTGCATCTTCTAACTTCTCAAGTACAAGTAGCGTATTCTCACCACCTTTTCCTGCTAAATATGCTTTATTCCCCTCTTGCTTAATTACTTCTAACCCTACTACATTCTCATAAAAAACAATTTGACTCTCTAAATCTTTTACTTTAAATGCAACATGACCAATACGTGTTTTCGGATGAATTTGTACCATGAATAACTTCCTCTCCTAGTCCTTTATTTCAAAACAAATTAACATAGCCGTTACTATGAAGGATACAACCAAAAACACACTATGTAAATAAGAAAAATCAGAATTAATAGTTTTCCATAGGCCATTAATGACAAAAAGCCATCTCCTCTGAAATTCAGAAGAGATGGCTTCTATTATATAAATCTTTTACTTTATTACCCTTTAACTATATATTTATTTCATCTTATGTACTTCAGCAACTAACTTTCCGCCTTGTATGCCCATATAAAGCTTAACAGGAGCATCATTCGTGTTTTCAAATACTAAGTCTAAATATGGATACGCAATTGTAGCATCTCTTCCCTGCGGGACATAACCTACTGTTTTAGAATGTGTAGTTCTCTCTACCATTTTTAAACCAGCTTGATCTGCTGCATTGTATAGAGTTGATGATGTTTGACAAACGCCACCACCATAACCATCTACTAATTTACCATCTACAATTTCTTTACCTAATTGATATCCTTTATCTGGCGTTGTATCACCGATCAATGCATTAAAAGAGAAACTGTCTCCTTTTGCTAATACAACTCCATTTATGCTCGCTGCTGACAAACGAATATTCTCAATACGGCCACCTGCTGAGCCACCTAAATTCGTTTCATATCTACCAATTACCGTGCCACTTCCTTGCGCATCACTTAATGTTGCGGTAGGCTTTTTCTCAACGATAGGTAACTGATATGAAGAATCCCACATACCTACATTTAATAATTTGTCTACTAATTCTTTTTCCATTAATTCATAAGAAGGCTTTCCTTCTTGCCATGATCCATCAGGCGCTATACGTGAAGGGACCATCTTTTTGTCAACGCTTTTTCCAACTTCACCAGCAACCTTCGTTACCGATTTTTTGAATTTCGCCTCATCTTCAAAATACCCTAAGCTCGATAAGTCTATTTTCTTCACTTCAGTACCAGTACGCCCATCCACTAAGCTAATTGAATCCTGTACATCAGCCTTGGCCTCTACAACGTTCCCACCAAAATCACTTACTAATGCCACATCACTTACTTTTGTTCCACAACCACTTACTACAGCTACACATAGCACCCCTACTAATATACCCTTTATTTTTCGGAACAATATACTCTCTCCTTTTCCCCAACATTATTTCTTATGTAT
>NZ_JBFPJI010000153.1:0-7640 GCF_040838205.1 Bacillus sp. S4 | reverse complement strand
ACTCATATCCACTTATTATAATGAAATTTAGCGAAAAAAAACATTACAAATCATTTACATTTCGTAAAAATTCAATTTATTTATAAAAAGTCAGATTTTCTATATTTTATTTTTAAGATGTAGAACAAGTATAATGTGTTTTAGTAGAAATGAAAATATGTATTGTGAGAAAGTGATAGAGAAGTAAGATTTGTTGAAATATAGCCAAGAAGAATCGGTTAGCTTTAAAAGCATTTCTTATATAATAAAGAAGGATTTTACGGATGAAGGAGAGAGCGTAATGAATCATACACCATTCCGAGCAATTGTCGTGAAAGAAAAGGAAAATAATCAATTTGAAAGAAAGCTTGTTGAGAGAGAAATTAATAGTTTACCTGAAGGAGACGTATTAATACGTGTTCATTATTCTTCATTAAATTATAAAGATGCCCTTTCAGCTACTGGTAATAAAGGTGTAACGAGAGCATATCCTCATACACCAGGTATCGATGCAGCGGGAGAGGTAGTTAGTAGTGAAAATAACGCCTTTCAGGAAGGCGATCAAGTTATTGTAACTGGATATGATTTAGGTATGAATACTTCTGGTGGTTTCGGGGAATATATTCGCGTGCCATCATCTTGGGTCGTTCCTTTACCAAAAGAAATGTCTTTGAAGGAAAGTATGATGTACGGAACAGCAGGTTTTACAGCTGCCTTATCGGTATATAAGCTCATTAGAGCGGGAATTACACCTAGTACGGGAGATGTTTTAGTAACGGGTGCTACGGGCGGAGTAGGCAGTGTAGCAGTTAGTATTTTAGGAAAGCTAGGATATAGCGTAGTAGGGGCAACAGGGAAAATGGAAGAGAAAGAGATACTGCTACGTTTAGGGGCAAAAAAGATGATTCGCCGCACGGAGTTGAGTGATGAATCAGGAAGACCGATGCTTAAAGGAATATATGCTGGGGTTGTCGATACTGTAGGCGGGAACATGTTAGAAAGTTCTTTAAAGGTAGTTAAGTATGGAGGCTGTGTAACAACGTGTGGTAACGTAGCAGGGCATGAATTAAATACAACTGTATACCCATTCATATTACGAGGGATTAGCCTTTTAGGAATAGATTCAGTTCAATGTCCAGTAGATGTGAGAAGAGAAGTGTGGGCATTGTTAGCAGATGAGTGGAAAAATTCAGAGCTATTATCTTATACAGAAGAATGTACATTAAAAGAATTAGATGAGAAGTTTACACTTATACTGCAAGGAAAGTTAAAAGGGAGAACGGTTGTAAAGATGAAATGAAAAAAAGAGACGCTCATTTGAGCGTCTCTTTTCCTATTATAATGATTGTTTTAAATTTACTTTTCCTTGTTCACCTAAAACGCCATCAGCAATATTTACAGCGTGATCACCGATACGTTCTAAGTTACTTACCATATCAACGAAAATGATGCTTGCATCACCTGAACAGCTACGTTCGTTCAGACGTAACACATGACGTTTACGAAGAACACGTTCCATTTGGTCAATTTTACGTTCTTTTGCAATAACCGTTTGAGCTAGTTCAGTGTCGAAGTTTGTTAAAGCATTGATTGCATCTTGTAATGTTGAAATTGTTAATTCAAGCATTTCATTTAATTCAGCTAGTGCTTCATCTGATAGTGAAACGCGGTTTGAAATTTGGAAATCTACAAGTTCTACTAAGTTTTCTACATGATCACCAACACGTTCAATATCTCCAACAACACCTGCTAGAACTGAATGCTTTTCAGAGTCTGTATGTGAAAGTGGTTTTTCTGATAGTAAAACTAAATACTCGGTAATCTTTTTATCTAAATTGTTAATAGCTGCTTCTAATTGCGTAGCCATATCAGCGTGTTTCTTTTCTTGTGTATTTAAAAATTGGTTTGCTTCTTTTAATCCTTGTAAAGAAAACTCAGCCATGCGAACAATTTCTTTTTGCGCTTCTGTTAGTGCGATAGCAGGGGATTGTTCAATAAAGATTGGATTTAAATGTTGCGGTTTGAAATCAATAGCAGAATCTTCGCCGCGAATAAGTTTTGTTACAATCCATGCTAATACAGCGATGAATGGGAATTGAATAAGTGCATTTGTTACGTTAAATGTTCCGTGGGCAAATGCGATTGTCATTTCTGGATTTAAGTTTAATGATGTTTGGAAATATTGAATTAAACTTGTAAATGGTACTAATAAAATCGTAAAGATAATTGTACCGACGATATTAAAGATAACGTGAACTAATGCTGCACGTCTTGCTGCAATAGAAGTACCAATTGCTGCTAATACAGCTGTAATTGTTGTACCGATGTTATCACCGAATAATACAGGAAGGGAAGCTTGTAAATCGATTGCACCCTGGCCGAATAGTTCTTGCAAAATACCGATTGTCGCACTTGAACTTTGTACGATTAAAGTGAAGACTGTACCAACAACGATTCCTAAGATTGGGTTATCACTCATGCTAACCATTAATTCTTGGAATGATTCTAAAGAACGAAGAGGTTTCATACCTGCGCTCATCAATTCTAAACCAAAGAATAACATACCAAATCCGAATACGACTTGACCTAAAGACTGTACTTTTTTATTTTTAAAGAAGAATAATAAGATTGCTCCGACTGCCATAATTGGAAGAGCGTATTCTCCGATTTTAATTCCGATAATAAATGCAGTAACTGTCGTTCCGATGTTCGCACCCATAATAACACCAATTGCTTGTCTTAATGTCATAAATCCGGCACTTACAAGTCCGACTGTTAAAGCGGTTGTTCCTGAACTTGATTGAATTAATACTGTAACTAACATACCTGCTAGTACACCCATAAGAGGGTTTGTTGTAAAACGATCTAGAATATCGCGAAGACGATCTCCGGCTGCTTGTTGCAGTCCATCGCCCATGTATTTAATCCCGAATAAGAAAATACCTAATCCACCAATGAACTGGAAGATCATATCTTGAATATTGTATTCCACGCATTCCACTCCTTAAATTTCATGTACGATGTAATTATTAACTAAACCTTGAGGCACTGTAAACGGTTTGTTTATAAATTTTACACTAAATTTACAAAGTACTAAAAAGTTTACAATTCTTTAAAGAAACTCCTGGATTTAATTGGTTTTCATGCGTGGTATTGGACTATTTCGTAAAGAAGTCACATTTATCACACTATTTATTGATAGTAAAAATAGGAGAGATAAACTATCCAAATTGGGTGTGCTAAGTAAAGTTTCACTTTATTTATAATGGTTCTTTGCATATTTTTCGATCAAAGTTAGAAAAATATGTAGGGGAAATGGGGAGGTTTGAAATGAGTATACTGATGAAAGTGAAAAAATGATTGAAGTATATTAATCTACTTCTTTGGAGTGCTTGCAACATTAAAAAAGAGCAATTCGCATATGAATTTGCCCTGGTTTTTTATGTTAAAAAAGTTTGAGTACTTCGTATTGTAAAAACTGTGTGCAGTGTGCTTGTTTATTCTGCTATTTGTGGGAGATAAAGCTACCCACTGATTAAAGTTTCACTTTATTAGGAGTTGTCGTTATGTTTCAAGTTTATGACGACATTTCCCTTTTTGTGCCCTTTTTCAACATATATGTGAGCTTCAACAATTTCCTCAAAAGTGTATTGCCTATCAATGATCACTTTTATTTTACCGTTCTCAACTAGTTCTTTAAGGAAATTTAATGCTTCGGAAGTTTCAGGTGCGTTTTGACTTAATATGAGTTTCATGCGACTTGTCAATTTAGTCCAGAGCATTTGAGCACTTGGTAACGGTTCAACGATATTTATATAGGTACCATCTTCCTTTAACATTTTAATACACTCTGCAAAGGAACTCCTGTTTACCGCTTCAAAGATAACATCATAAGTTTCGTCTGTAGTAGAAAAATCGCTTGCGGTGTAATCAATTACTTCGTCAGCTCCTAGCGATTTGACCAATTCTAAATTGGAGCTACTGCACACCCCTGTAACTGTTGCGCCGAAATACTTGGAAATTTGCACTGCATAACTTCCGACACTTCCAGAAGCTCCATAAATAAGAATGTTTTGACCGCTTCGAACGTTAGCTTTCCTAAGGAAAAACAAGGCTGTACGTGCTCCAATTGGGATGGCTGCGGCTTCTTCATAGGATATATTGGAGGGCTTCATGCACACTGCTCCATCTTCAGGTATACAAATGTACTCAGCATAAGAACCGAAATTTGCTTGGGTAGCAGCAAAAACTGGATCTCCTGCTTTAAAACGCGTAACGTCTTTTCCTACTGATTCAACTTCACCAGCCAATTCCATTCCAAGTATTTGTTTTTTCGGTTGTTTAAAGCCAAGTGCAATTCGAGCGGGTAGCCAAACCGAAGAGGGAACTGTAAAACTTCTTGAACGAATATCTCCTGCTGTTACGGTTGTCGCATTAATTTTTATTAGTATTTCATTGTCTTTAGGTGTAGGTTTTTCAACTTCTTTCAATTGAAGTACGTCGGGGGGACCATATTTTGTATACAATATTGCTTTCATTAATGTTTCCTCCAATTCGTTCTATATATTAATATCATACGAACAACATGAATAAATAGAACAGCGGTTCACCTTTCAATACAATGCAAAAAGCAGTACGATTTTTTTGGAATCCACTGCTTTTTTGTATTTGTGTATATATAATTTTTTTAGTGTAAGTACTTTGAAATGGAGCGAGTTAACATTACCCAACGGCTTTTTCGTTTATTTTATCTTTCTGTTTTTGTTTCCGTAAGCTTGTAATGTAAATGAACAGGAAAGCAATAAGTAATAGAGAGGAATAACGATATACAGTTGCATAGTTGGTAAAGTGTGCAATGAATCCAAAAATAATCGCTCCAGCACCAATTCCAAGATCAAATGCTGAGAAGAATGTTGCTGTTGCCACTCCTCTCCGGTGCGGTGCTACTCGGTCAATCATCCATGCTTGTAGTGCTGGTTGAATTGCTCCGAAACCACTGCCGTAGCATGCTGCGGCAATAATTAAACTCGGAATTGTAGTTGTATACGACAGCAAGATAATACCTGTAAACGTAATAATAACTCCTGGAATGATGACAAATGTATGGCCTTTCGTATCATATAATCTTCCAGAAAACGGACGAGTTACAGCGATTGCAAGTGCGTTAAATAAAAAGAAGAGACTAATATCAGCAATCCCGACTTCCGTAGCAAATAATGTGATAAAGCTCCCAATTCCCCCGTACATTAATGTAATACATAATATTAATAATGAAGGAAGTAAAGCTTTACGCTCAATAAATCCATCGAGAAAGGTACCAGATGTTTGCTGTGGTGGTTGCGGCGATTTTTTGATTTGAAGTAGTTTCGTTAATATTAATGAAACTATTGTGCATGAAAGTGCACATAAAAAAAGAATCGTGAAGTTATATGCTTGCATAAGCCAAAGTCCGATAAGCGGACCGAGCGCCATGGCAATAGTTCCAGAAAGACCGAAATACCCCATGCCTTCACCGCGGCGAGCTTGCGGAATTAAATCTGAAACGACAGTTCCGTATGTAGTCGTTGTAATACCAAAACCAGCTCCGTGTAAAATTCGAACGGCAAGCAATAGGAAAACGGTTGAAGCGAAAAGATAACTGCCCATAGCGAGTAAACAAATAGCGGTACCGATCATTAAAATGATTTTTTTGTTGAATTTTTGCAAAGCATTTCCAGTTAGCGGCCTAATAAAAAGTGCTGCAACGGTAAACATACCGACAACGAATCCGATATTTGAACTTGTGCCCCCTATTTCTTTCACATAAACAGGTAAAGTTGGAATTAACATTTGAAATCCTAAAAACATACATAAGTTTGCTAGAATTAGCGCAATAAACTCTTTTGTCCATAACGGTTCTCGTTTTACGAGTACTGCCTCTCCCATATATTCATCCCCTATATAAAAGTTTTCCCACGTTAACGGGCAGTAAGACTCTCACCTCAAAATTTGGCTGGAGCAAAGAAGTTAGGTGGGAGCGCTGCTGTCCGTTAACGCTCGATCGGTTCAACTAATAATCAGTGTGGGATGAACAAAACCCCCACTGATTAAAGTTTCACTTTATCTCTGTTCTTTCGAGTATATGTAGTGGTCAACGTAACAGTCAAGGAAGGTGCCTTGAAAACGTATAACAATTTTCGAGGCAAAAAAACTGACAAATTTGTGGAAAGACTACACAAATTTGAAAAAAAGATGTAAAGTATAGATGTATAGACTAGTAGTTGTTATGAATGATAGAAATTATTTTTTCTTTAAAGAAAGCGGATTCAAATGGTAGTGGATGAGAAGGGGATACATACTTTTTCACTACATATATTTGAAAAGGTTTACAATATGATGAAGAAAGAGGCGTGTACATATGAGACGATTAGGTATTTCTATTTATCCAGAACATTCGACAGTAGAGGAAGATAAGGAGTATGTAACATTAGCAAGTAAATACGGATTTACACGTGTATTCACATGTTTATTATCTGTAGATGGCGAAAAAGAGACAATTATAGAAGAGTTTAAAGAAACAATTTCTCATGCGAATGCATTAGGGTTCCAAGTATTGGTTGATATTAGTCCGTCTGTTTTTGAACAACTAGGTATTTCTTATAATGATTTATCATTCTTCCATGAACTAGGTGCTTACGGTATTCGTTTAGATGTTGGTTTCTCAGGATTAGAAGAATCGATTATGACGTACAATCCGTACGGTTTGAAAATTGAGATTAATATGAGCAACGGTACGAAGTATGTAGATAACATTATGAGTCATAGACCAAATCGTGAAAATTTAATTGGCTGTCATAATTTCTATCCACACCGTTATTCAGGATTATCATACGATCATTTCATTAAATGCTCGAAACAATTTAAAGATTACGGTATGAGAACCGCTGCTTTTATTTCATCATTCGATGCAACATATGGACCTTGGCCAGTAACAGAAGGGTTATGTACGTTAGAGCAGCATCGTGAATTGCCAATGACAACACAAGCGAAGCATTTGTTTGCGACAGAATTAATTGATGATGTTATTATTGCGAATGCTTATGCGTCAGAGGAAGAACTAGAGGCGCTTGGTGAGTTAAATAAAGACAAGCAAACTTTTGATATAGAAATTTATGAAACAACAACAGAGTTAGAAAGAATTATTGTGTTAGACGAACCTCATTTTTATCGCGGGGATGTATCTGAATATATGATTCGTTCTACACAAAGTCGTGTGAAATATAAAAAAGAAGAGTTCAAACCTCATAATACGCGTGAAATTAAACGAGGCGATATCTTAATTGATAATGAACAATACGGTCAATATAAAGGTGAATTACAACTTGCCTTAAAAGATATGGTGAATACAGGAAAAACAAATGTAGTTGGCCGAGTTGTAGAGGAAGAAATTTTCTTATTAGATTATTTACAAGCTTGGGATAAATTTGGATTTACATTAAAGAAATAGAGAAAATGAAAAAGGAAAAAACTACTGACTTCAGCAGCTTTTTCCTTTTTATCCCGCATTAACGGGCAGTAAAACTCCACCTTAAAATTCAGCTGGTGCAAAGAAGCTAGGTGGAAGATTAACTGCCCGTAAACGCCCGATTGGTGAAGGCTAATAATCAGTGGGGGATGAACAA
>NZ_JBFPJI010000152.1:0-7706 GCF_040838205.1 Bacillus sp. S4 | reverse complement strand
GTATAAGAGTATGAGAAATGCATTTGTAACTCAAATTTATCAAAAGAAAATATTCTTTCAGAAGAATTAAGATTTATTAAAAATAGAAAAGAAGGTTTTGTAATGAAAGGGTTATTTACGGGAAGATTTGAAGGATATTCATTGGGACATTTTCAAAAGGATCTTCTTTCAGGAATGATTGTTGGAGTTGTTGCGATTCCGCTTGCTATGTCTTTTGCTATAGCTTCTGGTGTTAAGCCAGAGTATGGGATTTATACAACATGTATTGCCGGGATACTTATTTCGCTATTTGGTGGTTCAAAGTACCAAATTGGAGGGCCTACAGGTGCTTTTGTTCCGATTCTTTTAGGGATTGTAATTACCTATGGCTATGAAAATTTACTACTTGCTGGTTTATTAGCTGGAATTATCTTATGCCTTATGGGAATTTTTAAACTAGGATCTTTAATTAAATTCATTCCACGTCCTGTAACAATTGGCTTTACGTCAGGTATTGCCGTCAGTATCTTTACGGGACAAATTGCTAGTTTTTTAGGTTTAACAGGTATAAAAAAGCATGAGGAATTTTTAGCGAATCTGAAGGAAATTTTTACTCATATCGGTACTACCAATTCTTACAGTGTCATAATTGCTTTGATTTGCTTTTTTGTTATACTCATAACACCAAAAATTTTTCCAAAAGTACCAGGTTCATTAGTAGGCGTTGTTATTTCAACTTTAATTGCAACTGTATTTTTCTCAGGTCATGTACCTACTATTGGTACAGCATATGGTACGATTCCAAACACACTTCCTCAGTTTGATATACCAGAAATTACAGTAGAGCGTATAAAACAGTTAATTGGTCCTGCATTTGTTATTGCAATGTTGGGTGGTATTGAATCTCTATTATCCGCCGTCGTGGCAGATGGTATGACAAATAGTAAACACAACAGTAACAAAGAGCTTATTGGCCAAGGAATTGCCAATATTGTTACACCGTTATTTGGAGGAATTCCGGCAACTGGAGCAATTGCCCGCACAGCAACCAATATTAAGAGTGGAGCTGTATCTCCGATGTCGGGTGTTATCCATGGGGGATTTGTGCTATTCACGCTTCTACTGTTAGCTCCATATGCTTCACATATTCCGCTTGCTAGTATGGCTCCCATTTTAATGGTGGTAGCTTGGAATATGAGCGAACAAAAACATTTTTATCACATACTTAAAATGAAGACAGGAGACTCTCTTGTATTACTGGTAACATTTTTACTTACTGTATTTACCAGTTTGACAACAGCTGTGGAGATCGGTCTTATTTTAGCTATTATTTTGTTTACAAAACGTATGAGTAATATGCTAGTCATATCTAAAGTGCTTCCTGATCATACAAAAAAGAATGAAAAATTGTTACCACATGTGGTAAATAAAGCTCATGATTGCCCACAAATTAGTATTTACACAATAGAAGGGCCATTATTCTTTGGGGCTACTCAAACATTTGAACAAAATATTTTAGCGACTATTCATTATAAACCTAAAGTTTTAATTTTACGTATGGGAAAAGTTCCTTTTATTGATACCACAGGAGAGTCTTACTTTAGGAATATTGTTCAGCATTTTAAAAAACAAGGTGGCGTACTTCTCATTTCAGGAATTCAATCAGAGCTAAAAGTAACTCTAGATAAGAATGGATTGTATGCTGAGATTGGGGAAGAAAACTTTTTTGATCATACCGGGGAAGCCATTAACTGTGCTTTAGGACATTTGAATACAAAAAAATGTATAGGGTGTAAGCATTTCGCTTTTCATGAATGTACCGGGCTTTCTCAGCGATCTCAGGAAGTGAATACAATAAAGAATAAGGCAAATGCATTAGATTTTTAAAAAATTCACTTCACATACAAAGTTTGTTTGATTTGATTTACTCTTTTAATCCTTTTATTAAAAAATAGAGAAGGAGAAAGTTTGTTTTGGAGAATGCGGAGAAGATTTTTACAAGGTGTGAACAAGAAGGTTTTTCATACATCCAACAAATGATTATCAAACAGCAAGAAGAAAATATCTTCCTTACATTTAAACGAAAAACGGATTATACAAACAGTATCCTTTCAAAAGATGATAAAAAGAATTATGAAAAAAATGTCTCGTTTTTTTCTCATGTTTCTGGTGGTGTAATTATATGGGGAGTAGCTTCGAGTAAAAATATAGATGGTGTTAACATAGCTAAAAAAATCCAACCTATCTCTAATGGAAAAGCGTTTTTAAGTAATCTAAATTGTTTATTTCCAAAAGATTTTATTGCTATAAACCCGGATGTTAAAAACATATATATTCCTTTTCCTAAAGAAACAAACAATGGATTTGTAATCACATATGTTCCGGGGAACAACTATCTGTTAAGCCTTAATAACTATTATACAAAGACCAGGGATAACTTTGTAATGATGATGGGGCAGATTCTTTTAAATGATGTGTTAAAAAATAGAAGACTATGAAGAAATTCATTATAAATCATGGATATAGAGGAGAATAAATAATGTCTGAATTTAAAGATCAAGTATTAAATGTGTTAGAAGAAGTATGTGAAAATGATATCGTAAAAGAGAACCCAGATGTGCAATTATTTGAAGAAGGAATTCTAGATTCTTTTGGTACAGTGTCTTTATTAGTAGAATTTCAAGAACGTTTAAACATCGAAGTGTCTATTTCTGACTTTGACCGTGATGAATGGGCGACACCGAACATGATTATTAAGAAATTGAAAGATATGAGATGAAAATAGGTGTTTGAGATACAGATAAGAAACACTTCTCAAAATTAAAGTTTGTAATTACTAGTCTTACAAATCTGTAAAAGGAAATTGAAAAATAATGCTTATCTATTCAAATGAATGATAACAAGTGGAGGAAATAAAAATATGTCTAATTTACCCAATTGCCCAAAATGTAATTCAGAGTACACTTACGAAGATGGAAATCTTTTTGTTTGCCCAGAATGTGCCCATGAGTGGACTTTAGAATCAGAAACTGAAAATAGTGAAGATACAAAGGTAATTAAAGATGCAAATGGAAATGTTTTAAGCGATGGTGATTCTGTAACAGTAATTAAAGACCTTAAGGTAAAGGGAACTTCATTAGTCGTAAAAATAGGTACAAAAGTAAAAGGTATCCGTTTAGTTGATGGAGACCATGATATTGATTGCAAAATTGAAGGTTTTGGAGCTATGAAATTAAAATCTGAATTTGTTAAAAAGGTATAAATGCGATTTTAATGCAACAGAACTAATTTGAATTAATTGTTTAAGGCCAATAGATGTACAACATTTTTAGGATAGAATTCAAATAACTTTTATAATAGAAAGACCTCATTCATGATAAGTATTCTTGAATGAGGTCTTTCTATTTTGTGACATTATCTCGAACATACCCGTATATTTTTTGAAAAATGATGCGGGAATATGCTAGAAACATAAGAAGCGAAATTCCTTAACGTGGGAAAATGGGTATTCCGCATGGTGAAATTGTCTTAGCGTGGGTTTTATGTCATTCTGTTGGCGGTACCCCATGCCCATCAACTTAAGAATTTTATAACACCCCAGGCTGAAAATTTCGTGTGCTTTTGATAGAAAACGGATTAAATTTTCGTTTTGGGGTATTTGCTTTTCTTAGCTTGATGGTGATGTAAGGTGACCCCTAATAAGTACCCGCTGCTCTTTTCCTCATAGAATATGTTTTCAAATTTAGTTTTGTAAAATGATTAAATTCCTCAACAAATACCCATAAATTTATTTTTATATAGTGCTGCATATTTGTTTCCTGTTGCTTCAGCCGGCATATTATCAGACTGAGCAAATGAAAGGTAGTAGCATCCCTTTCATTTTCAGTTTCATAATAGTGTACGGGGAAAAACTTTATTATTTTACCCCGTATACTACAACCACATCCTCGAACGAATCTAAGTTCCAACGTATCGTAGATTCAACTAGTAATTAACAGAATTATTATCTAGTAATAATTCCACAATTGCATTTACTTGTTTATTAGGAGCACTATAGTAAACTTCTAATCCTCTTCTAACATTCATAATTAATTTTTGAGATTTCATTTTCGATAAATGTTGGGAAACAGTAGATTGAGGGATACCCAGAATATCTACAAGTTGATTTACATTACATGTTCCTCTTGTAATTAATTCTTTCAAAATTGTAATACGCATTGGATGAGCTAATGTTTTTAAAATTTCTGCATTTTCTACATAATTAGTCACGTTCTACATCCCCTTGTTAATTAGTTTTAATTAAACTCTATTAAAAGTCTGGTAAGTGAAATTTCATTTTCCTGCTTTTACAGAGATTATGCTGCAGCATTTTTTCGATTTAATTTATATTTTGATTCGTCAACATAACCCGGTATGCTCCAGACGCCCTTATTCTCTTTTTTTCACTTGCATTTCTACTTCCTTTAATTCATCTAAAAATGTTGTATTTGGCTTTTTCACATAAGAAATAATTCCAAGACCTTCTTTAATGATTTCTTCTTGGACTAACTTTCCGTCACAAATTATGTAACCTAAGTACCGTCCAAAATGATCTTTTTTATCACCTTTACCGCATACAATTTCAACATTTTTTCCTTCTAATAATGATTTAGCGAAATTAGAGGCTTTCCTACCATATGCTTGTACTGGGTAGTTTGGCTTAACCTACTCAACGATGTCTAGTAGGAGAGCTCTGACCTTTATTTGACGTTCACTTTTATCTACAATATTTGATTTAGATAAGGAGTCTTTATCCAGGATCACTACATATGTATCTCCATCTGATACTTTTTTGACTTTCCCTTTCACACTTTCTAATTCATTCGTTTCTATCTTCTTTTGATAATCTGATAGTATAAGGCTTAATGCGTTTTCTTTAGATTTAGAAGGGGTTTCAACCTTATTCTTTACCATTTGATCTTGTGTGCTTTCAACGCTACTAGGAGCACGGTAGGAATTCGCTCTTTTTTGAGACACTCGTAAAAAATTCAAGGCAAATCCAATCATGTTGTTGAGTTTGCTTTGAGAAGTCAGCTCATTTTTTCGTTTTGGGATTGATCTGTTTTCTTAATTTGATCGTGATGGGATCGAGCCCCTTCATGCACTTTACAAACAAAACGAAGTCTTTCGCAAGACTCCGTTTTTGCTTGCTTAACAGGAATTACAACCATTAATAGGGATTGCTTAAACCCTATTAATGGTTGTATCGACTTATTTTATATTTTTTTTAACTTTGCAACAGAACCCTTGGATTTCATCCTTTCCAAACCGCGTCAACAACGTTTTTTGGTATTGAAACTATGCATATGATCAAGAAGGGACAAACTCTTCAAGGGGAGAAGTCTGTTCGAAATCACATACAACTTATCAATACGCTCTTCGGTCTCATTGCATAACAGTGGATTCCTAACAGCATCTGTCGCTCTCTTTTCAAATTCGATTATATTTGCACTCAAACCGAACCTTACCTCTTATCCCATGAGAAATCGGATGCTGTCTTTTCCAAAGTACATTCTAATGTCTCTAATTCTGTAAGTCCATATTTTCTATTTAGTGCTTGCAATATTAACCAGTCTGATACATGAATATTACTACTTAAAAATGGCCCATGTAAATACGTACCTATCAGATTTTTGTACAGAAGTCCTTCCTTTTTTTCTGTTACATTATTCCCATATCCCTGTAGAACTTGACCGAGACAGTCAAAAGAATGGAATGTTTGGCCACTATGATTTTCAAAACCCACTATTCTTCCGAATTTTTCAGATTGTACTCTTACATTCCCTACTAATCGACCCACTGAACCCATGTCCTTACATGATGTATAAAATGGTAATATTCCTAGGCCTTGTATGATATCACTGTTTGCAGTTTCATAATAATCTCCTAAAAGTTGATATCCTCCACAAATACAAAGTGCTGCTAAACCATCCTCTATTGCTGCTTTCAATTCTTTTCGAATTGAAAGCAATTGTTCTTGAACTATTTGTTGTTCATTGTCACTCCCTCCCCCAATAAAGATTAGATCAGCCTGAGATACAGGATAATCTTTTACTTGTTCCACATAATGAATATCGGCTTCTATTCCTCTCCATTCTAATTGCTTTTGTAGAATGGTTACATTCCCGCGATCGCCATATAAATTAAGCGTATTGGGGAAGTAATGATAGATGATCAATTTTTTCATAGTACCTCCAGATGTTAAAAACGTAATCGGGCCTTATATATAAATTCTAAGGAAAGTACCCAATTTATATCTTTATTTTTAGTGTCAACTCTCTATTCGGTGTATTTGAAATCTATATACGCTCACCAAACGTATATAGATACCATCTTATTTATGATGGGGACGCCGTTCCCTTAGTGCTTAAATATTGCCGGGCAGTATTTAACCCTGTGTAATTACTAATTACGGACGTTTCATTCCCTGCTGCAATGCTATTCTGTATGGCAGCAGAAATATTTGAGATAACTTTTATCCTATTCACAGAAATCCCCGCGTATTTTAAACGCACTGCAAGGTCATGGGCACGTGTTCCTGCACAAATTATATGGCTTACATTGGAGTTTGCTAATAGTTCATAATCTACATCCCAAATCCAAGAGATATCTTTCCCATCAGCAAGCAAGTCATTTAAAATAAAAACATATTGTGTAATGTTTTTATTTTGTATGCAATAATCTATCGTACAGTTCATCCCTTGTGGATTTTTAGCTAAGTTTAGATGGTATATATTTTGTGCAATGAGAAACTGTTGCATACGTCCATTGCTCGTGTGATATTCTCTTAATCCTTTGTGAATTTGCTCATAACTAAAACCTAAAAATTCTCCAGTTTTTATAGCCGTTAGCATATTATATGCATTGTATTCACCCTTCAAATTGGAAGTATAGGATTGATTTTGTATAGTAATCGTTAAGTTATTTTGTGATTGAATTGAAGTAACCTCAACATCTAATACGGGACTACTCATGGAGCACGAACAATAATATTTTCCAAGGTGTCCATAGTGAGTATATATATATTTCAATAGCCGGCCACAACAACAATAGACGGCATCTCTAATATTACTTTTATGAAAATTCCCTACATTTTTCTTTAAACCAAAATACATGGTTTTATGCTTTTCTTTAGTAAAATGTCTACTATATGGATCATCACCATTTAATAGCAAGTGAGCATCGCTAGAATGAATAGCGGTTTGTACTTTTGAAATCAGCGTATTGATTTCTCCATAACGATCCAGCTGATCTCGAAAGATATTTGTTACAACAATCAATTGAGGCTGTATTTGTTTCAGAACTTCGGTCATTGTCAATTCATCGACTTCGAGAACCGCTACTTTCACACCTTGTATTTTCCCGCTTATATTGCTTTTTTTTATAAAAGCAGAAGTGATTCCCTCTAATAAGTTAGATCCTTCTATATTACTGATATATTCACTTTTATTGGATTTAAAAATGGAAGAAACTAAATTACAAGTTGTTGTTTTTCCATTTGTACCGGTAATCAAAACCACGGTTTCCACCTGTGACGCTAATTTTTGTAATGCATTCTTATATAAGTAATTCAGAATTTTCCCTGGAATATTAGATCCATTAAAACCTAATTTTTTACTACTATATCCCGCTAACTTTCCAACTATTAATCCTATATAAAATAACAATATTAATCACCTTCCTTACTT
>NZ_JBFPJI010000151.1:0-7839 GCF_040838205.1 Bacillus sp. S4 | reverse complement strand
ATAAAATATTTTATTAAATTGATTTATAATTTAATAGCGATACCGCGTCTAACTGCGTAATTTCAGTTACTTCTTTACTAAATATTGCAATGGAAGCCATATAATCTAAACTAGGTCTTACATCTTCCATCACTGTATTTTCTGCTAACTCTTGTCTATCCTTAAAAATTAACAATTCGGGAGGGTCATTTGGAGCTGATACTGTAATTTCTACTGGTGGAATCAATAGTCCTTCACCTGTCGCTTTCAGCACTGCTTCTTTTCGAGTCCAATATGTTAAAAATCCTTCTAGTCGCTGTTCATCAGGTAATTTCATAACTTGTGCTATTTCAATGTCTGTTAATACGCCCTCTGCCATTTTCATAACATCTATATTTGGATTCATTTGTTCAACATCAACACCAACAGGTGCAGATTCTGTAAATGCCACGATAACCCACTCACCCGAATGGGAAACGGATATTTGCGGCATACCTTCTGGTAATTGAGGTCTACCGTGTTGTAACTTACATACCGGGCACATTCGATCAATCGGTACTTGAACTGGCGACATAGAAAGTATCTTTCCAAGAACTAACCTACTAATTACACAACCTATTATAAAACGTGCACGATCTGCCGAATGATGATATGAATTTGCTTTCTCTCGCTCTACATCATTTAGTAAATTGTAATGCCATGATTGTAAATCTGAAATTCTCGCCCACCATATTTGACAACTATTCTCATTAAGAGTTGGTACAGAATCTACAACTTTACTCTCTATCATGTAAACTCTCTCCTTTTAAATACCAATATCAATTTATTTCAAAAGAGTATTGGCATGCTGCAACTCATTCATTTACGACTTCTTTCTTTTTTTGTAATACAGATACCGGCTTTTTATTCTTCTTTGACATTACCTCTTTATCGGAAATACGTAAAGAAAATAGTAATGCTACCAGTAAAAATATTGCTGATCCAATTAATGCAGCTTGATATGGTAAGAAATCTGATTGTACATTATTCTGTACGTTATTACTTCCAAAACCAGATAGTATACTAGCTAAAACAGCAACTCCTATGGCAGATCCTAATCGATTTTGCACATTGAATATAGTAGTTGCTCTACCCATAGAAGGTGGTGCAATATTGTTAAAAGCAGAAAATTGAACTGCACCGACAGATTGACCTAAGAAAATACCTATGCCAAACAATAGTGCCCGTATTTGCCATGGATTCGTATCATGATTTACAAAACTTAATAAAACAAATATAACCGCTGTACTTATTAATCCAATAGAGATTACCTTTCGAGCTCCTAATTTCTTATACGACCATGGTACAAACTGTGAAGAAATCATTAATCCAATCGCCTCTGGGAATGTCGTAAGACCTGATTCCAGCGCGGAAACTCCTATTACATTTTGATACATAAGCGGAAAAATAAATAACATTCCTAGTAAACCAGCTGATGAAAACAACGAAATAAGACTCATTTTTCTAAAGACCGGTTCTTTTAATAAGCGTAAATCTAACATCGGTTGCTTTACTTTCAGTTCTACAATTATAAACAATGTAATGAATACAATCCCAGCTATTCCAGTACTTATTATTTCTGGAGAAATCCAACCTTTTGACGGGCCTTGACTGAGTGTATAGATGAGCATCGCAAAACCTGGTGCTGAAAGAACAAAACCGATAGAATCAAAACGACCAGCCGATTTTTCAATATGCTCTGCTAAAAATAGAAGTCCAAATAGCAACGCAATGATACCAAACGGCAGATTAATATAAAATGCCCAGCGCCAAGACATTTGATCTACAAAGAAACCACCAATAATTGGTCCGATCGCTGGTGCTACAGCAATTGGAAGTACAATAAATCGAGAAATTTTTGGTCTTTCCTCTGGTGAAAATGTTCGGAATAACATCGCCATCCCGACTGGTGTTAAAAGTCCGCCACCAGCACCTTGAATGATACGAAAAATGTTTAATGAAGTAATATCATTAGCAATTCCACATAATGCAGATGCAATTGTAAAAACGAAAAGGGCAGTTAAAAATACTTTTTTCGTACCAAAGCGATCTCCTAACCAACCAGAAATCGGAAGAAAAACAGCTAAGCTAACTAAATACCCAATATTTACTGTCCCCATTGCAGAAGGAGGTACTTGTAGTTCTTTACTTATCGTTTGCAGTGCTACATTCACAATCGTTGCATCCATCGCAGCCATAAACATCGCTGTTATATAAACGATGCTTACAACTACTTTTGGATTTATGTTTGCTTTCATTATTGTTTTCCTACTAATATTTTTTCGCTAATTTGATTTTTTTTCGGATCTAAATCGTTCCAGTTAACTTCAACGTATTCTAAGCAAACTTGTCTGCTAGCTTCTTCATGTACAACATTCCATCCAATAGGTACATCGAGAAAGGCAGGCCAGAGAGAATACTGGCCCTCCTCATTCATTAATACTTTATATGTGTAATTATCATTTTCAAATGGATTCGTCATACTTTACTTACCCCTTTCTTATTCTGCGAATATTCCGCTAATACTTGTCCAATTTCTGTAAGTGGACCTGGTTGACATAAATCTTTATGTCTACAATCAATATCATGCTGCACGATTTCCCCGTCTAAATAATTTAGCCACGTATTTGGAGAAATAGGATCAAACCAGTCTGGTATAACAGTAGATCTAAAGAATAAAATATCTCCGTTATAAACTTTCGGTACGGATTTCCCTAACAACCCTACCGAATTTACATAAGTTTCTTTCAAGTTCAAAATAGTCTCTTCTTCAAGACTTGCTAATGCACTTCCATCTTTGCGAAGTATTGCAACCGCACTTTCCATAGTAAGTGGTTTACCATCCATGTTATCTGGATCATATCCACCTAAAGCAAGTAATGCGATTAACGCTTCTTCTTCAGTAGGTGCTTCCGTATTTGGTAAGAAATGACCAGGATAAGAATCAAGCATAACGAGTAATTCTACTTCTTCCCCTTCATTTTGTAGTTGCGCCGCCATTGCATGAACAACATTTCCTCCAAGCGACCAACCGAGTAAACGATACGGTCCGTGAGGCTGTACTTCACGAACGTGTTTTAAATAATCCGCCGCCATCTCCTCTAAGCTTTTTGGAAGTTCTTCATTTTTAGCGATACCACGTGCTTGTACACCATAGATTGGATAATCTGTTCCTAAAGATTTCATAAGTCCTGCATAGCACCAACTTAATCCACCTGCTGGATGTACACAAAATAGTGGTAATTGCTCTCCGCTTGCTCGTAATGGAAGCAACACATCAAGTGCACTTTGACCATTCCCCATTTCAAGTCTTTCAGCAAGCCCTGCAACAGTAGGTGCTGCAAATAAAGTTCCGATATTTAGTTCAACTCCAAGTGCCTCTTTAATGCGACTCATCAGCTGCACTGCAAGAAGTGAATGACCACCAAGATCAAAGAATCCATCATCAATTCCAATTTGAGACACACTTAAAACTTCTGTAAACAAGTCACATAATATTTCTTCTTGCGGTGTTCTTGGTCCGCGGCTAGAAGATGATGCAATAAATTCTGGAGCTGGCAATGCCTTTCTATCTAATTTACCGTTTGGCGTTAAAGGTAACTCATTTACTACTACAAAAGCGTATGGAACCATGTAATCTGGTAAACTACCTCCCGCATGCTGACGCATTTCATTCGTATCAATCGTTTCATTATTTGATGCGACGATATAAGAAACTAATCGTTTATCCCCTGGTTGATCTTCTCGTACAATAACAGCTACTTGTTCAACTTTAGGATGTTTCATTATTACCGCTTCTATTTCCCCTAATTCAATTCGGAATCCACGAATTTTAATTTGATGATCTGCACGTCCTATATAATCTAACGTCCCATCTTGACGCCAACGTGCTAAGTCTCCTGTACGATACATTCTTGTACCTGGCTTACCAAATGGATCTGCAATAAAACGTTCAGCAGTTAATCCTGCTCTTCCTAAATATCCACGAGCGAGCCCTGCACCTGCAACATACATTTCTCCAACTACTCCAGGTGGCATCGGTTGTAAATAGTTATCTAATACGTATACTTTAAGATCCGGTATACTGCACCCGATTAAACTATTTGCCCGTAAAGATACGATACTTTCATCTAATTCAATATAACTAACATGTACCGTCGTCTCCGTAATACCGTACATATTAATCAGCTTCGGTGAGTTATGAGGATGACGACTATACCAATCTTCTAATCGAGTTAGTTCAAGTGCTTCTCCACCAAAAACAACATATCGTAAAGATAATTTTTGATCAATCTCTTCATTTTCACGATCTGCTTGCATCAGTTGATAGAACGCTGATGGAGTTTGGTTTAAAACAGTCACCTTTTCCTGAACAAGCAGTTGTAAAAATTCTTTCGGTGAGCGACTTACAGTATGTGGTACTACGACTAGACGCCCTCCATATAATAAAGGTCCCCAAATTTCCCAAACTGAGAAATCAAAAGCGTATGAATGGAACATCGTCCACACATCGTCTGCGTCAAATTGGAACCAATGATCAGTTGCTCCTAAAAGTCTTACTACATTTTGATGAGGTATCATAACGCCTTTCGGTCTACCTGTTGAGCCTGACGTATAAATAACGTAAGCAATATGTGAAGGATATAACGGCTTAATGTGCTCCATTTCATCAATATTGTCTTCACTATATTTCTCAATTTCTTCTATTATGTTCACATCATCAACTAAAATCTTTAGTGCCTCATCACATTCAATTTCCACATCTGAATTTGTTAAAACACATGATGGTTTCGCATCGTGTAGCATAAATGAGATACGATCTGACGGATAATCCGGATCTAACGGAAGGTATCCCGCACCAGCTTTAAGAACAGCAAGTAAGCTTACAACCATATTTAAAGATCTCGGCATCGCTAAAGCAACGAGTTGATCAGGACCGATTCCTTTCGCTATTAACAAACGAGCTATTCTATTCGCTTTTCTATTTAGCTCTTCATAAGTTAGCTTTTCATCTTCAAAGACGACAGCAATAGAATTTGGACTTACATAAGCCTGCTTTTCAAATAATTGTGGCAATGTTATTTCAGGTACAATTTGAAAACCACCATTCCACTTTTCTAAAACTGTATTTCGCTCTGCTAAAGTTAATATTTCTAATCTACCAATTGATTGATCCGGATGTCTTGCCGCATCATCTAATAACAGAATGAATCGTTCTATTAGTTTTTGAACCGTTTCACGTTTATATAAATCGGTACTAAACTCTAACAATCCGTGTAAGCCGTTTGGAGTACCATCAACTCCGTTACTCTCGCTAATTTCAAATGTTAAATCAAATTTTGCAGAGCCAACACTTTGAATTTCAAGGCTCGCTTCTAAATCTGGAACATCAAACGTTGCTTCTGGCGTATTTTGAAAAGCTAACATAACTTGAAACAGCGGGTGACTATTTCGAGTACGTACTGGGTTTAACACTTCAACGAGTCGTTCAAATGGAACATCTTGATTTTCATAAGCTGCTAGATTTGCCTGCTTCACTCTATTCAATAACTCTTTAAAGATTGGATCTCCCGATGTATCCGTACGTAACACTAATGTATTTACAAATAAACCGACTATACCCGAGAGTGCATCGTCGTTTCTTCCAGCAATCGGACTACCAATTGGTATATCAGTACCAGCACCTAATCTTGTAAATAGCGCACTTAATCCTGCTTGCAACACCATAAACAAACTAACTCCATTTTTACGAGCGAGCTCTACTAACCTACTATGCATACCTTCATCTATATGAAAATAAATTGTTTCCCCGCGATAACTAGTTTCAATTGGGCGCTGGTAATCTGTAGGTAACTCCATTTGATCTGGTAAACCTTTTAGTTCCTCTTTCCAAAAATCTAATTGTGTTGAAATAAGACTATCTGGTGTCGTTTCATCACCTAGTAGCTGTTGTTGCCATAGTGAATAATCTGCATATTGGACTGGAAGTATTTCTAATTTAACACTATCCCCTTGATGTCGTGCTTTATAGGCCGCTGTAAAATCTCTCGTTAATGGTTGTAATGACCAACCATCTCCTATAATATGGTGCAAGAGAATTAGTAATACATGTTCGTTTTCACTTACTTTAAAAAGTTGCAAACGAATTGCTGGTTCGATATCAAGATTAAAACTATATCTTACAGCTTCAGACAGTGTACTTTCTAATTCATCCTTACATGTATTTGTTATAATCATTTTTAAATTCAATTTATCCATTTCTAGAATTCTTTGATATGAACTGCCAAGTGAATTCGGAAAAATTGTTCTAAGTGTTTCATGTTTCTCAACTACATCATAAAAGGCACCTTGTAATGCTTCCTCATTCAATTTTCCAGACATACGAATAACTAACGGAATATTATAAGTAGGACTTGGACCTTCTAAACAATTTAAGAACCATAACCTGCGCTGTGCAAATGAAAGTGGAATTTCATTTGGTCTACTTACTTTCTTAATAGCTGGTCTCGCGCTTTTTGCACGATCCAATTGTTTCGCTAATTCAGCAACAGTTGGTGATTCAAATAGTTTCCCGATTCCTAATTCGACATTTAACGTTTCACGAATTCTTGCCATTAAACGAGATGCAAGAAGCGAATGGCCACCCATTTCAAAGAAATTATCATCAATGCTAATTCGCGAAATACTAAGTACTTCTGCAAATAAATCACATAGTATTTCTTCTTTCGGATTTCTAGCAACTCTCTCATTATTCATTCCATTAAAATCAGGAGCAGGTAATTTCTTTCTATCAACCTTACCATTTGGTGTTAATGGTAATTCTTCTAGCACAACAAATGCCGATGGTACCATATAATTCGCTAAACTTTCTGAAATATAAGCACGAATTTCTGAAAGATTAATTGGTTCCTTCTCTTCTGCAACGAGATACGCAATGATTCGTTTATCATTTGGATGATCTTCTCGTACTATTACTACCGCTTGTCGAATACTTTGATGCCCTTGTAACACCGTTTCAATTTCAGCTAATTCAATTCGGAAACCGCGAATTTTAATTTGATGATCTGCGCGACTAATGTACTCTAACACACCATCCTTACGCCATTTCACAAGATCACCTGTGCGATACATACGTGCTCCAGCTTTTCCATAAGGATTTGCAACAAACCGTTCAGCTGTTAACTCAGGTTTCCCTAAATATCCGTTCGCAAGCCCTTCCCCTGCAATATATAATTCACCTATAACTCCAGGTGGAACTGGTTGTAACCCTGCATCCAATACATATACTTCTGTATTCCAAATTGGCTTTCCAATAGGAGGTATACCACTTTCACTTTCATCAATGTTCATGTAAGTAGACCAAATTGTCGTTTCAGTTGGTCCATATAAGTTACTTATAGAGCAACCTAATTCTTTTAATTTATTTGCTAAATGTGCTGGTAGAGCTTCACCACCAACGAGTACGTTTAGCTCTTGTAGCCGCTCTGGATATTCAGTTACTAACGCCTGCCAGAGCGTCGGTGTAGCTTGCATAATTGTCACTCTTTCTTCTTGTAAAAGTGTCGTTAATGCAGAAGGCTCTTGGATTACTTCTTTTTGAGCAATTGTTATACTTGCACCACTAATAAGAGGTAAATATATTTCTAGAGCAGAAATATCAAACGCAAACGTTGTAACTGCTAATAAATGATCCTTTTCATTTAATGAAAACGTATGTTGCATAGCCAATAAGAAGTTACTTAAACCTTTCATAGAAACAATTACACCTTTTGGATTTCCTGTTGATCCTGAAGTGTAAATTGTATACGCTGGGTTTAAAAG
>NZ_JBFPJI010000150.1:0-7873 GCF_040838205.1 Bacillus sp. S4 | reverse complement strand
GGATAAAAAAGGTAAAGTGGAACTGATGTACATAAAGGGTTTTTGTTCGCAAATAGTGAGATGAATATGCAAGAAATAGCGAACGGTTATTTTAACTAAAGTTCTCTATAGGTTAAGTAACGAATTAGTGAAGAATTGTATGGTTTGGTAGCGGTTACTGACTTGAGATGGATTTACTGTAATCGCTCGATAGATTGAAATAAAGGTAGTGACAACAGATGAGAGTAGTTTCAGGAAAATGTAAAGGGCACCCACTTAAAGCGGTACTTGGTAATACAACACGTCCAACGACAGATAAAGTGAAAGAATCTATTTTTAATATGATAGGTCCTTATTATGATGGTGGTATCGCTCTTGACTTATTTGGTGGTAGTGGTGGTCTTGGAATTGAGGCCATAAGTAGAGGGATTGATAAAGCGATTTTTGTTGACCGAGATAGTAAAGCGATAAAAGTCATTCATCAAAATTTAGAAAGCTGTAGAATACAAGAACAAGCTGAAGTGTATCGAAATGATGCGGAACGGGCGGTAAAGGCGCTTATAAAGCGTGAAATATCATTCGATCTTATACTAATAGACCCTCCATATAAAGGTCAAAAAATTGTGTCTTTAATTAGTGTGATCGATCAACATGGATTGTTAAATAAAGATGGCATCATTATGGCAGAGCATGGGGATGACGTGGTTTTACCTGATTCCATAGGGGAACTTGTAAAAGTACGGGCAGAAAACTACGGGATTACAGCAATTTCGATTTATAAGTATGAAGGTGAGGGGACAGAATGACAAGTATAGCTATTTCTTCAGGGAGTTTTGATCCAATTACCCTTGGACATTTGGATATTATTAAAAGGGGAGCAAAAGTATTTGATGAAGTATATGTAGTTGTTTTAAACAATTCATCAAAAAAACCATTCTTTTCGGTAGAAGAACGCCTAGAGTTAATTCGAGAGGCGACAAAGGATATACCGAATGTAAAAGTTGATTCACATAGTGGATTATTGGTGGAATATGCAAAAATGCGTAATGCAAATGCAATATTACGTGGTTTGCGAGCGGTTTCTGATTTTGAATATGAGATGCAAATTACTTCAATGAATCGAAAATTAGACGAAAATATCGAAACCTTCTTCATTATGACAAATAATCAATATTCATTTTTAAGTTCAAGTATTGTGAAAGAAGTTGCGAGATATGGGGGAAGTGTAGTAGACCTTGTTCCTCCGATTGTAGAGCGTGCTTTAAAAGAAAAGTTTCAAACCCCGTTAAAGTGAACGGGGTTTTTCTTTATGAATGCGTAAAAACAATAAGATAACATATAAATATAAACAAAATAAGGTGAAGATTGGTCCGTAGTGTATAAATGATGTCCAAATATCAGTTAGTGTGTAAGAATGATTCAATAAAAATACGGGAAGATCTTCTTGCGTAGGCGAGAAAGAATGAACCTTTTCATAAAATGGCCCCCAAAATATAAAAGTGAAAATAGGAGCGAGAATACTTTGGATAATTCGAGCTAAAAAATATGGTTTAAAGCGGATATCTGTCTCCGCTAATATGCTTGCTACTTGTGCCTGAATAGAAAGGCCGCTAAATGCTAAAATGAAGCTTGTTACCATCGCTTGTTGAAGAAGTGTTGATTCATTAATTTGACTAATCATTTGGCTTCCAAGCGTCATTTCAAAAATACCGGATAATATCGGAATACTAAATTGGGATGTAAGTTGGAAGAATGATAAAATATGTTGCATAATAAAAGAAAGCGCTTCTGTAATTTCGAAAACAGTAATCATTTTATTTAAAACAGAGAATAAAATAATAAACCCACCAATCATGAGCAATGTTTGAATAGAAGAAACGATAGCGTCACCGAGTAGTTTTCCAATCGGTCTTTTTTCTTGCATACGTGTTTGGTGGAGGATGGAAAAAGGGTTTTGAAAGGCACGCTTTTGATTCGTATGTTTGTCTTTTATGTAAGTATCGTTATTACCATAAAAGCGCATAAGTAATCCGACGATAAAGTTACTTATATAATGTGCTGCTGCTAATACGAGCCCTAATTTCGGATTATTGAAAAAACCAATAGAAACCGCTCCGAAAATAAAAAGTGGATTAGAAGAATTTGTGAAAGATACGAGTCGTTCCGCTTCGATTTGTGTTAGTTGATTGCTCTTGCGTAGTCTAGCGCTTAATTTGGCGCCAGCGGGGAATCCTGAAGCCATTCCCATTGCCCAAACAAACCCACCTACCCCTGGAACACGAAACAGTGGACGCATTAGTGGTTCTAATATAACACCGATAAATTTTACAATACCAATACTGATTAGAAGTTCCGCAATGATGAAAAACGGTAGTAGTGAAGGGAATACAACTTCCCACCATATATTTAACCCGCGAATGGAAGCTTGCAAAGCAGCTTGGGGGTGAAGTACAAGAGAAAAGGTTAAAAATAACATTGATATGGTAAGAAAAGCAGTTTTCCATTTTTCGTACATGTAAGAAAATCCCCCTTTGTCCCAAAAACGTTCATTTCAGTATACGTGGATATGTGGTGAATTTAGACCATAAGTATGAAAAAGGAATGAAAAAAATTAAAGGGTGAGAAAAATGAAGGAACCAAAAATCGGTTTAGCGCTTGGATCCGGAGGTGCAAAAGGTTTTGCTCACATAGGGGTAATAAAAGTATTAAGGGAAGCTGGTATCCCTATTCATATGATAGCAGGTAGTAGTATAGGAGCGTTAATTGGTACATTCTATGCAGCGAGTTGTGACGTTGAAAGACTGTATAAATTGGCAGCTGTTTTTAAAAGGAAATATTATTTGGATTTTACAATTCCTAAAATGGGATTTATTGCTGGAAAACGTATTAAAGATATGATTAAAATGTTTACATATAATAAAAATTTAGAAGAGTTAGATATCCCGACGGCTGTTGTGGCTACTGACATTTTGAAGGGGGAAAAAGTTGTTTTTACAAGCGGGCCGATTGCGGAGGCGGTTCGAGCTAGTATATCTGTGCCAGGGGTGTTTGTTCCAGAGAAAATAGATGGCCGCTTATTAGTGGATGGAGGGGTAATTGACCGTATTCCCGTATCGGTTGTAAAAGATTTAGGGGCTGATATTGTTATTGCTGTAGATGTATCTCCAATTAAGGTGAATGGAGAGGTTACATCGATTTATGATGTGATTATGCAAAGTATTGAAATTATGCAACATGAACTTGTGATGAATCGGCAAATAGCATCAGATTTAATGATGCGGCCAGCAGTAGAACAATTTAGTTCGCGTGCTTTTACACATATTGAAGACATCATTCGGGTCGGAGAAGTGGAAGCAGAAAAACACATTTCAAACATTTATTTACTAATTGAGCAGTGGAAGGAGAAACATAATGTTTAAGCGTTTTCGGTTTATATATGCAATTTTAATAGGGGTTATATTGGCGATGCTACTTGTTTATGTGCGTTTGCCATACTTTGTGACAAAACCAGGTATGGCCGCAAAATTAGCGCCGTACGTGCAAGTTGACGGTGGTACTAAAGAGTCTGGTGATTTTATGCTTGTCACTGTCTCAATGGGGCCTGCAAATGTTGTGAACTTAATAGCCGCGCAATTTAATAAATATACACACATTTCGAAGGCGGAAGAAATATTGCAAAAAGGTGAGAGTGATGAAGAATATCAATTTCGTCAAGATTATGCGATGAAAGATTCACAAAACGCTGCAATTTATAATGCATATAAACGTGCAAATCGCTCTGTTTCTTTTGAAAATAAAGGTGTACTAGTGGCTGGTGTAGCAAAGGGTATGCCGTCAGAAGGAAAGCTTAAGCTTGGAGATGTTATAGTAGCTGTCGATGGAAAAATATTCGACAAGACGGAACAATTTATTGAGTATATGACAGGGAAAAAAGAAGGGGATACAGTAAATATTGAATACAAGCGGGGCGGAAAACAGTTTAAAGAAAATTTAAATGTAAAGACAATCCCTAATGGGAATGGACGTGTCGGTATAGGGGTCTCTATCGTTACGGAAAGAGAGTTAGTAGTAGATCCGAAAGTGAAAATTGATTCCCATGAAATAGGGGGGCCATCAGCAGGGTTAATGTTTACACTAGAAATTTATAATCAGCTCGTTGAAGAAGATTTAACAAACGGACATGAAATAGCTGGAACAGGTACAATCAATGATAAAGGGGAAATTGGTCCAATTGGTGGTATTCAGCAAAAAGTAGTAGCTGCTAGTGATGCAGGAGCTGAAGTGTTTTTTGCGCCAAATGAAAAAGGTGTAGAGAAATCGAATTATAAAGATGCTCTTGAAGCTGCGAAAGATATTAAAACAAAGATGAAAATTGTACCGGTGGACACACTGGATGATGCATTAACGTATTTGGAAAAAATGGGTGAAATAAAGTAAACCTCTCTGAAGAAGAGAGGTTTTTCTTATAGGAATTTTTTCATTATTTCATCATAACGAATTGGATGATGCGTTGCGTCTTGTTTTAGTAGTTGTGTCCGCAAAGGTTCTTGCATTATGGAGAAATATACAGCATTTGATTTTCGTTCTATGTCTAAAGTCGGATGTTCAAAAGTTTTTGTATGAGTAAGGATTGGAAGTTCTATTTTTTTCTTATTTTTAGAAAGATAAGTTTGTCCCTTTTGTGACATTCCGAGAAGACGGATATACGGCGCATGTTGCGCTATATTTGCTTTGTGTATTTCTTCCTTCGTTGTATTTGTTAAAATATGTGTACAAGCTCTTTGTAATCTAGTCCATGTATAACGTTTTGTTTTTAATGCTTCCATGAATGAATAGAAAGATGAACTGTTTTGTATTTTTGATAAAATACGATGCTCTAAACCTTCTTCCATTTCATATATATGTTGTAAGTCCTCTGAAGACATCGTCATAAGTTTGTATTTAAAAAATGAAAAGTATTTTTCCCAGTTATGTAACGTCCCGTAGTTTTGCTTGTAGTTTTCTAAAAGAGAAGCAGTCATTTTCGGGATAAAAGGCTCAATAGTTGTAGAGGAACTGTTTTCAATAAATAGCTGTTTGCGAATACTTGTTGCACTTGCAATATGTTGATCGTGAAATGTTTCATCATGATAATGAGAGGCGAATCTTTTTATAGTTTGTGCTTGCATGGAACTATTTTGTAAGAGAATGGCTTTAATGTACTGTAAGCCTAAAATGTTATTTGGTTGTGACATATCTACGTTTTTTTCGGGTGGTAAGATGTGTAGAAAGGCTTCAGATGTAGCTTTTGCATAACTATTACCTGCATTCATAAATTGCTTCACAAGACGATTAAAAGTCTTTTCTTCATTTTTTTGTATAGCGATGGTAGTGTAGAAATTTTCAGTTTGTCCATCTTCACTACCAAAACAAATTTCAGAAACACCAAGGGCGTTTAAAATCGAAATTGCGCCATTTGCGAAAGTTTCGGCCTTTTGTGTTGCGAATGCATAAGGAAGCTCTACAACAAGGTCTACGCCGTTTGTTAAGGCCATTTTAGTACGATACCATTTGGAGATGAGTGCGGGCTCACCACGCTGCAAAAAAGGACCACTCATAACGGCGATAATAATATCAGACTGTGTTAACTTTTTTGTTTCTTGCACATGATAAGCATGACCGTTATGAAAAGGGTTATATTCAACAACAATACCACTGGATTTTATGGTAATCTCTCCTTTCGATGTAGCATCTTTTTGGAAAACGTGATAATGTATATATTATTTCCTATGATGACTTCATTATAGTGTAAAGAAAAAACATTGACAAATATAAAATGGCTAGCTATAATTTTGTTTGTTGCCTTGAGGTGATATGATATGAAATGGTCCATCCATCAATTGAATAAATTGAGAAATAAAGGATTGACATTAAATGAAATGGTAGATGTAAGTGAGCTAAAAGAGGTCGAAAAAGATATTCGTGAAATTAATCCTGTTCATGTAACAGGAAGAGTTGATTTTGGCTCCGGTAAGTTTACGTTTCATCTACATATAACTGGAAGCATGGTTTTACCATGTTCTCGCTCTTTAGTAGATGTGACATTACCATTTGACATTAAAACAACTGAGGTGTTCCAAACTTCAGAAGAAGAATTTGAAACAGAAGCTGAAATTCATTGTTTAGAAGGAGAAGTACTTGACTTACTGCCCGTAATCAAGGAAAATATACTTTTGGAGATTCCAATGCAAATTTTCAGTGATGATGTTTCTGGTGGAGCACCGATGCAAGGTCAAGACTGGCAAGTGATTTCGGAAGAAAACAAAGAAAAGACTGTTGATCCAAGATTAGCAGGACTTGCAAAGTTTTTTGACAAATAATCGGAAGACTGGTTTAGGCCTTCATATGAAAATAATTATTTCTTTTAAGGAGGTGGGAAGAATGGCTGTACCTTTTAGAAGAACTTCTAAAACAGTAAAAAGAAAGCGTCGTACGCATTTCAAATTATCAGTACCTGGTATGGTAGAGTGCCCAAGCTGTGGTGAAGCGAAATTAGCTCACCGTGTATGTAAAGCATGCGGTACTTACAAAGGTAAAGAAGTAATCAGCAAGTAATTGCGAAAAATAAACGTAGAAGATATCTTCTACGTTTATTTTTTTTGTCTTATTCTTTATTTGTTGTATTCTATCTTTTCTAGTAACTGCATATGCTTAATAAAAAATGCATAGGGAGGACTAGAGAGATGGCGACAACAAGACAAGATGCTTGGACTGATGATGAAGATTTGCTTCTGGCAGAAGTAGTACTCCGGCATATTCGTGAAGGTGGAACGCAACTTTCCGCTTTTAAAGAAGTGGGGAGGCATTTGTCTCGTACACCTGCAGCTTGTGGATTTAGGTGGAATTCTTACGTTAGAAAGCAGTATAAAGAACGTATTGAAGAAGCAAAGCAACTTCGTAAGGTAGAAAATTATGAAGTGAAAGAGACAACGGTATTAGAGCCAAAATCTATTACATTGAATGATGTTATTGAATTCTTGCGAAATTATAAAGATGAAAGCTCTTTAATGATGTTACAACAACAAATTGAATCGTTACAAACAGAGAAAGAACGTCTTCTGGAGCGATTATCAGTATATGAGGAAGAATATAGAACATTACTTGATTATATTGATCAAAAAAGAAGTGTAATGGTAGCAGAAAGAAATGGCGCTCGCTCGAATGGAGAATTAGAAAAATTAAAGAAATAAAAACAGCTGCGTAACAGCTGTTTTTTTTATTTCTTATGCAGATTCTTCGTTTGTAATCGCATTCGAATTTGTTTCTGGTTGCCAAATATAAAAATCACCATTAGTTACTGATACTGGCTGGAAACTTAATTTATCCCAAAAACCAGCTGACTGGATACGTGCTATCGTTTTAATTGGGAATTGTAGTTGTTGCGCATAATTAACAAGCATTTGTCCGAATCCTTGTTTTTGAAAAGTCGGCAACACTTCGAGTTTATAAAGTTCTAGGTAAGTACCTGTAATTTCAAATGGTTCTCCACCGTTTCTTTTCATGTATAGACTCATACGTGCGATTAGCGATCCTCCATAATAAATACCGTAAAATGGAGACTCACTATCATTTTCAATAATGTTTGCTTGTAATTCTTCCAACATGGATAGTTCTTGAGCTCCGCACCCTTTAAATTTTTTAAATGCATCTAATGTTTTATAATTGATGAGCAAGCGTTCAACTTTTGGGAATCCCATTACATCACATCCTTTTCTTATCTTGTTGAATGCAGAAAAGTTAAAATATTTATAATAATATTATAACTCATTTTTTAATTTTTATGAAGAAGATAGAATATTTCTTTCATTATTTTTTTGAGGATTTGCTAAACTAAGAATAGAACTATGTATATAGG
>NZ_JBFPJI010000149.1:0-7894 GCF_040838205.1 Bacillus sp. S4 | reverse complement strand
GTTGTTTTCCCCTACGGTCATTGAAATTTTTCTTTATTTTCAAAATAGCTCTTGCATTTTCATCATACTTACACTCAAAATAGGAAATGTATTGCTTATAAGAAGAAAGGTGATCGCTGTGGCAAACAGTATGACATTATCTCAAGATTTAAAAGAATTACTTGCATCTGTTGAATATAAAATGCAGATAAAAAAAGGAAGTTTTATTTTTCAAGAAGGTATGGAAGCAACAGATCTCTATATCATCCACTCAGGAAAAGTACAAATTAGTAAACTAAGTGCTGACGGGCAAGAATTAACACTCCGTATTTGTTCGCAATATGACATTATTGGAGAACTAACATTGTTCACGGACAATGCCAAGTATTTATTAAATTCAAAATGCCTTGAAGATGTTGAAGTAGGCGTTATAAAGCGTGAAGCCTTAGAAAAAGCATTACTCCAAAAACCCGCACTTGTATTTGAATTTATGAAATGGATTAGTGAACATTTAAGAAGAATGCAAACGAAGTTCCGAGATTTAGTATTACACGGCAAAAAAGGTGCCCTATATTCTACTCTCATTCGAATGACAAATAGTTATGGTGTATTAAAAGAAAATGGGATTCTCATCGATTTACCATTAACGAATCAAGAACTTGCAAACTTCTGTGCAACTTCGCGTGAAAGCGTAAATCGAATGTTAAATGATTTGAAAAAAAAAGGTACAATTTCTATTAATAAAGGAAAGATTACAATCCATGATTTACAATTTTTAAAATGTGAAATTGCTTGTGAAGATTGTTCTGCCTCTGTTTGTAGCATAGAGTAGCATCTTATTTAGATGCTACTCTTTTTTCATATTAAGTTACTGGTTATTTTCCTTGTTGCTATCCCCTATATCAAGAAAGACGAGGGCTTCAATTAAACCTCGTCTTTCTTGATATATTACTAAATAGGTATAACGGCATTATTTTTTCAATTCATTAGGAATACGTCTTCTGTAAATAACATAACTACGGCTTAAATATTTAATCGGAGCACTAAAAACATGGACAAGTCTTGTAAACGGCCATA
Source organism: Bacillus sp. S4 (assembly GCF_040838205.1). Lineage (NCBI taxonomy): Bacteria > Bacillati > Bacillota > Bacilli > Caryophanales > Bacillaceae > Bacillus > Bacillus sp. S4. Next base: position 6,838 of record NZ_JBFPJI010000149.1, on the reverse strand, counting down.
CTGCGAAAAGCCCCATCCCTGCAATAATATGAATTTTAAACCATACAGGTACTTCCATCATATATTCAACTTTCGGTTGGAAAATAAAGAGACTACGGAACCAAGGACCGATTGTTGTACGATAATCAAATCCTTTTGAGTCAATATTTAAAAAGGTTGAAGTCAGTCCCGCCAGCATCACAATAAGCAATAAGATAAGCGCAACATAATCTCCTGTTGTACTCGTTGCAATGATACGTTTTACTGTTAAACGGCGATACGTTAATATAATTAATCCAATAATAGAGGCAATCCCTGCCGGAAGTCCGAAGCTAATCGCTACTATATGATACATATGCTCAGAAATACCTATTGAGCGGTATATGGACTCTGGAATTAATATCCCCATAACATGACCGCCAATTACGAACATTATCCCAAAGTGGAATAATAGACTTCCGATCCGGAGCATTTTCTTCTCTAATAGTTCGCTAGATTTTGATGTCCAGCCAAATTGATCATAGTTGTATCTGAAAATGTGTCCACCAATAAAGATTGCAAAAATGATATAGGGAAACAGCACCCATAAAAATTGATCCATCATTTTGACAACACTCCTTTCTAATTCGTCTGTACTCCCCATGCATCGATAGCTAGGAGAACGGCTGCAAGAATTGGTTCGTGCATACAGTTTGCTTCTTTTAATTGCCCGTGCAGTGCTTGTATATTTTCCGTGTATTTACTCATAATTGGTTCGCTATCTTTTTCATTCGCGTTTGCAAGAAACTCAAGTAAAAGCGGTAAATAATCAGGTAGTTCTTTATCTGTTACGTTAAAACCAGATTTTTGATAATGCTGTTTTAACTCTAATAATTCAATTCCACGCTCTCTTTGTTCACCTGTTTTCATGTAGGTAAGATACATATTTGTCTTCTTTCCAAAGTCGAATGTATAGACGTAAGAATCAATAAGTTGATTGTCTGTTTTATCTAGCGCTGCTTTTATAAATGTTGTAAGTGATGCTCTGATTTCTTCCTGTTCAATTTCTTGAATCTCTTCCTGTAATTCTAGTAAAGCTTCTCTCCAACCTAGTTCAGGATAGGAGAGAAGAAAAGAAGAACAAGAAAAAGCCGTTTGTAAACTTTGTTTCATATTTGTCTGCCCCCTTTATTTAAGAGATTGTCATACAAGAGCCTGGGCCACCTGTAAAGGAAAGACCACAGCTTCCTTGTTCACTATATAAATCTGCAACTTGTTCGCGGTGAGATGTCGGAATGACGAAGCGATCTTTATATTTCGCAATGGCAAGAAGACGATACATATCTTCTACATCCTCTTTCGTTAAACCAATTTCTTTTAATACTGCTTCATTTGGTTCTTTATTAATTTGCAGTGCTCTCATATGTGTTCGCATGACAGCCATTTTTTTCAATGTAAGACGAATGTGCGATTCATCTCCTGCAGTGAGTAAATTCGCTAAATATTGAATTGGAATACGCATATTATCAATAGCAGGAAAAATCTCTTCTGCTTGCCAGTTACTTCCTTTCCCCTCCACCATATTCATAATCGGGCTAAGCGGTGGGATATACCAAACCATCGGCATTGTACGGTACTCTGGATGAAGAGGAAGAGCAATTTTCCAATCAATAATCATTTTATAAATAGGTGACTCCTGTGCCGCTTTCATCCATTCATCAGGAATTCCTTGTTTTTTTGCTTCAGCTATTACTTCTGGATCATTTGGATCTAGGAAAACAGTAAGCTGAGATTCATATAAATCTTTTTCATTTTCAACAGAAGCTGCTTCTTTTACTTTGTCAGCGTCATATAACATTACCCCTATATAGCGAATACGTCCTACACATGTTTCAGAGCAAATTGTTGGCATACCAGCTTCAATACGCGGGAAACACATTGTGCATTTTTCTGCTTTATTTGTTTGCCAGTTAAAATACACTTTTTTATACGGACAAGACGATACACAAAATCTCCAAGCACGACATGCATTTTGATCAACAAGGACAATCCCATCTTCTTCACGTTTATACATCGCACCAGATGGACAAGACGAAACGCAAGATGGATTCATACAATGTTCGCATATGCGTGGTAAATACATCATAAAGACATTTTCAAAATCCGTTTTAATTCCTTCTTCCATTTTCTTGACGTTCGGATCTTGTAATCCTGTTATATGTCCACCTGCTAAATCATCTTCCCAGTTTGGACCCCATTCAATTTTGTCGATAAATTCGCCCGTAATTGCTGATTTTGGACGAGCAACTGGTTGATGTTTACGCTGCGGGCTGTTTGTTAACGTTTCATAATCATAATTCCAAGGTTCAAAGTAATCATCGATTGTTGGTTGATCTGGATTGTGGAAAATGTTCATAAGACGCTTCATTTTCGAACCGGATTTCAGCTGAATTTCACCATTTTTTAATTCCCAGCCGCCTTTGTATTTCTCCTGATCTTCCCATTGTTTCGGATAACCAATTCCAGGTTTCGTTTCTACGTTATTGAAGTACATATATTCAGCACCTGGACGATTTGTCCAGGTGTTTTTGCATGTTACGCTACAAGTGTGGCAGCCGATGCATTTATCTAGGTTCATTACCATTCCGACTTGCGCTTTAATCTTCAAGCCAATCTACCTCCTTCAGTTTACGGATTACGACATTTAAGTCACGCTGGTTCCCCGTCGGACCATAGTAGTTAAATCCATAGCTTAATTGGCCATATCCACCAATCATATGTGTTGGTTTAACGTGAATACGGGTTGGACTATTATGTGTTCCCCCGCGGGTGCTTGTTAATTTCGTACCAGGCACGTTAATGTGACGATCTTGTGCATGGTGCATAAATGCCATTCCCCTCGGTATACGGTGCGTTACAACAGCACGTGCTACGACAACGCCGTTACGATTAAAGCATTCAATCCAATCATTATCGGCAACTCCAGCTTCATTCGCGTCATCTTTGTTCATCCAAACAGTTGGACCGCCTCTAAACAGCGTTAACATCGGCAATGAATCGAAGTACATACTATGAATCGACCACTTATTATGCGGTGTTAAATAGTTTAGTGTAATTTCTTTCCCTTCTACTTCAGGTCGTGATTTACGAAACGGTTTATGTTGCAGAATTGGTTTAAATGTTGCCATCGTTTCACCAAATTCTTTCATCATGTCGTGATCTAAGTAGAAAGATTGTCGACCGGTTATCGTTCTCCAAGGGATGAGACGCTCAACATTGGTTGTAAATGGTGAGTAACGTCGTCCACCTTTTTCAGAACCCGTAAAGGCTGGAGAAGTAATTACTGTTTTAGGCTGCGCTGTAATTTGTTCAAATGTGAAGCATTCTTCTTCACGTTCTTCTGCTAAATCACGTAGTTTTAAATCGGTTTGTTTTTCAAGTGCTTCCCATGCTTTTACAGCCATATGACCGTTTGTTGTAGAAGAAAGTGTTAATACCGCCTCAGCAGCGTTAATTGCTTCTTTTATGTCTGGGCACCCTTTCGCAATAGAATCCGTTCGAATAACTCCTAATCGACTCTTTAATTGCTCATATTCTTTTTCTGCTGACCAAGAAATCCCTTTCGTACCAATCGGTTGTTTTCCGGTATTTGGTCCAAGCGCTGTCATCTTGTCATAAATCGTTTTGTAATCCCTTTCGACAACATGAATTTGCGGCATTGTTTTACCTGGGATCGGTTCACACTCACCTTTGCTCCAATCTTTAATCTTGCCAAGTGGTTGCGCTAATTCTTGCGGTGTATCGTGAAGAAGTGGTGTTGCAACAACTTCTTTCATTGGCTCAAGATCAATTTTCTTCGCTAAATCCGACACAGCTTTAGAAAGAGCGGTGAAAATATCCCAGTCAGAGCGTGCTTCCCACGGTGAACCGATTGCTGGATTAAATGGATGTACAAATGGATGCATATCTGTACTACTTAAATCATGTTTTTCATACCAAGTTGAAGCAGGTAAGACGATATCAGAATAAAGCGCCGTTCCAGCCATACGGAAATCTAAATTAATGAGTAAATCTAACTTCCCTTCAGGTGCATCTTCATGCCACTTAATTTCTTCTGGTCGTAATGAATCACTATCGTCATTCATTAATCCGTTTGTTGTACCTAATAAATGTTTTAAGAAATATTCGTGACCTTTACCGGAACTTGAAATTAAGTTTGCACGCCATACGAATAAGTTACGCGGGAAGTTGTTTTTATTATCTGGATCTTCAATTGCAAATTTCAGTTCTTTTTCTTTTAATTTTTGTGCAACGTATTTTCCGATTTCTTCTTGCGTTGTTGCACCAGCAGCAACAGCTTCTTTATATAATTCAATTCCATTCTTCTCGAATGTTGGATACGAAGGTAACCAGCCAAGTCGTGCCGCTAATACATTGTAATCACCGTGATGTTGATAACGTGAGTTGCCCTCAATTGGTGATGCTAAATGTCCAACAGGTGTATCTTCATAGCGCCATTGATCTGTTACGAAATAGAAGAATGACGTACCGTTTTGTAATTTCGGTGGCCCTTGCCAATCTTTTGCCATTGCGATTGTTTGCCACCCTTCTGCTGGTCGCAGCTTTTCTTGACCAACATAATGTGCCCAACCACCGCCGTTGACACCTTGTGCCCCGACGAGAAGAACAAGATTTAAAACTGCGCGATAAATCGTATCAGAATTAAACCAATGGTTAATACCAGCTCCGACAATAATCATCGAGCGACCATTCGTATCAACTGCATTTTGTGCGAACTCACGAGCAATTTGAATAATAAGTTCTCGCTTTACTCCAGTCATCTTCTCTTGCCATGCAGGTGTAAACGGTACATCATCATTGAAATCTTTCGGTTCCTGCCCGCCAAGCCCTCGGTTCACACCGTAATTTGCTAACGTTAAATCGTATACAGTTGTAACGAACACTTCGCCTTCTTCTGTCATAACTTTTTTCACTGGAATTGTACGTTCTAATACTTTGTTTCCATCATCCGAGAAGTACGGGATTTGTACAGTTTCAACAGCATCTTCCATTCCAAGTAAAGAAAGACGTGGATCAATCTTTTCACCTGTTTGTTCATCTTCTAAACGTAAGTTCCATTTCTTTTCGTTATCCCAACGTGACCCCATAGTTCCCTGAGGTGTTGCAAAATCTTTCGTGTTCTCGTTCCAAAGAACAGGTTTCCATTCTCCTAACTTTGTTTCGCGTCCAATATCAGAAGCATTTAAGAATCGATCAGCAATGAATTGGTCTCCTTTTTGTTTCAATGTGACAAAGAAAGGAAAATCAGTATATTGCTTCGCATACTTTGTGAAGTATTCCACTTGATTATCTACGTAAAATTCTTGTAAGATCACGTGCCCCATTGCCATCGCAAGGGCACCGTCTGTACCTTGCTTCACACTAATCCAATCATCTGCAAACTTTGTAGATTCAGCGAAGTCAGGACTTACAGAAACGACTTTCGTCCCTTTATAACGAACTTCTGCTAAGAAGTGAGCATCTGGCGTTCTCGTCATTGGTACATTTGAACCCCATGTCATAATGTAGCCAGAGTTATACCAGTCACTACTTTCTGGTACATCTGTTTGATCACCCCAAATTTGCGGAGAAGCTGGTGGTAAATCAGCATACCAATCATAAAAGCTAAGCATCGGCCCACCCATAAGTTGCATAAAACGGCTACCTGCAGCGTGACTTAACATCGACATAGCTGGAATTGGTGAAAAACCAACATTGCGGTCTGGACCGTATTTAATTACTGTATAAAGTAAAGAAGCTGAAACAAGTTGTAATACTTCATCCCAATTCGCTCGGATGAATCCGCCTTTACCACGCGCCTGCTTATACTTACGTGCCTTTTCAGGGTTTTCCACAATGCTTTTCCAAGCATCTAATGGTGACTCGTTATTTTGTAGTTCTTCTTGCCACATTTCCCAAAGCACACCACGTACATATGGATATTTCACACGAAGTGGACTATAAATGTACCAAGAAAAGCTCGCTCCACGCGGACATCCTCGTGGTTCAAAATCAGGCATATCAGGACCTGTTGTTGGATAGTTAAGCTCTTGCCCTTCCCATGTTACAATTCCATCTTTCACATAAATGTTCCAGCTACACGAACCAGTACAGTTCACACCGTGTGTAGAACGAATAACTTTATCATGCTGCCAACGTTTTCTGTACACATTTTCCCATTCACGATCTTCATATGTTTCTTGTGTATGATTATCGTTATAACGATCTATTGGTGAAAAATATTTTAAGCGTCTCATTAGTGCTGAAGGTTTCTTCTTCATAGTGTTCACTCCTTTAATACGTCTCTCTTACATACCCTTACTATAAGAGAGGTTGTAAAATACAGATGTGACATTTCGCACAGTTCAAGAGATTGTCATAAATTCCAGTGAAAATATGAAAAAATGAAAATCTAATCATTGTGGGGTTCACATCCTTCACTGACTGTTAAATTTGATATACTTAAATCGTTAGATGTGTTTATAAATGAAAATGCAATACTTTATATCCACTAAACCAAGGGCAACTGTCCTGAAAATAGTTGACCCCACAACGCCAAGAATGGCAGGATTATAAAAGTAATAATAAAAGGAGGATATTATGATATTAGAACCACTTTATGCAGAAAACATTGTAGTAGCCGTCATATATAATAGTGAATTTAGATGGTATGTAACAGATAAAGAACTATGGTTTTTAGATTATAATAAATTAGATAATGCATATAAAAATTTAGGTGTAAGCACTGAAGATAATTACGAAACGGAAGAAAGAAATGGAATAAAAGTATTAGATAATGAAAATATAGAGGTGTTTTTAC
>NZ_JBFPJI010000148.1:0-7965 GCF_040838205.1 Bacillus sp. S4 | reverse complement strand
ATACTCTGAACACTCATATTTTGCAGTTATTTTTTATAGAAGATATGTTACAATTTAGCATGAGGTGGCACAAATCTATGAATATTTTTCTTTGTGGTTCAAATCAATTAACAGCATTAGATCAAGAAGAAATAAAAAAATTTTTAATTGACTATGCTCACAAACATAAAATTTACATATTATGCTATAAAGCTATTGAAAATGAAGTTCTTCGTTTTTTCATTGAAAACGAAAGACTCGCTCAAAATTTATGCCTTTATACGCTACAACCGTTACATGTATTAACAGACGAATTTCAAGAAGTCGTTGATTATTTAAAAAAACACGGGGCTGAATATATTGCTTTTGATCATCCTTCCGACTCCATTTATCGATCAGATTATATGTTTTTTGTAAAGCAAATTGTCGAAGATACTGATTTAGTTCTCTGTTTTTATAATGGGGATAAACATACGTCTGTCATTCCTATTGACATTGCAAAAGAAGCAGGAGTTGACGCCGTTATTTATGATTTACCAGGCTTACATGAAAAGCAGATGAAAAAAAGCTTTGAACAAAAAATTCGTATGATGTAAAGGGGGAGGCACAATATCGTTATTGTGCCTATTGTAAATATGAAAACTGAACAAGATTATGATCATTTTATTACGAGTTTTAAACAGCTATTTAATATGGATATCGCTTCCTATAAGCAAGATAGAATGCGCAGAAGAATCGATGCTTTCATTTCAAGAAAAGGTTTTGACAATTATATAAAATTTTTAAACAGTTTACGCACCGATCAAACATTATTTTTAAGTTTTATTGACTACATTACGATTAACGTTTCAGAGTTTTTCAGAAATAAAGAACGCTGGCAAACACTAGAGACAAAAGCTCTACCAAAGCTACTTGAACAAAATAACGGCAAATTAAAAATTTGGAGTGCTGCTTGTGCTGCCGGTGAAGAACCATATACGCTTTCTTTAATATTATCGAAGCATCTAGCTCCATTTCGTTATAATATTCAAGCAACGGATCTTGATTTTCATGTTTTAGAAACTGCAAAACGTGGTCAATATACCGAACGCTCTTTGAAAGAATTACCTAATGATTTAAAACAACGTCATTTCACAAAAGAAGATGATACATATATATTGCATCAAAATATTAAACAGCAAGTTACATTCAAACAACATGATTTATTAATGCAGACATTTGATACGAACTACGACTTAATCATTTGTCGAAATGTAATGATTTACTTTACAGAAGAAGCCAGAATAAAGCTCTATGAAAAATTTAGTCGTTCTTTACGAAAAGGCGGCGTACTATTCGTTGGTAGCACAGAACAAATTTTAACACCCGAACGCTACAACCTTCAGCGTTTTGATACATTCTTCTACGAAAAAATATAGAAAAAGGTCGTCATAATTGAAATGACGACCTTTTTTTATTATATAATACGAATCAATATAATACCTATAACCCATATAAAGAGAAATAGAGCTGTAACAGACCATTTATGCTCTTGAATCGTATGTTTCAACGCATGCGATAATTGCGTCATATTCATTTCTGCAAGTGCTCTCCACACACTTGCATCACGTTCTTTAGAAATGCGATCCGTACCGCTAATTAAAATTGTTTCGTTAGACAATTTTGTCATGTAAGCTGTAATAACTGTGATCATTAAATTCGTATTTCCTTCTGATGTATCTTGTTCCACTCTAAAAATGAGCGCACTTACATCAAGTAACGGAATATGCACTTTTCTTCCAAACGAAAGCTGCACTTCAGCAAAATCATACGTTCCGTCTAATAACGGAACTCCCTTTATATGTGCTTGTTTAATAAGCCCATGCAAACTTCTAACAATCTGTTCATATATTTTTTCCGATTGCTTTCCTTCCTCGGACAACATATGTAGCTTTGAAAACAACTGCAACACTGTATCCATTTCTTTAGAAAGCATTTCTTTTACAATCTTTCCATCACCTAAACTCGCAAGTATAATCCCTATTTCATTATTTTTCGAAATGATTTGGGACTGCCCCGTAAACACAAGGTTACTTTGTTTTCGTTCTTTCTGAATTTCATGTTCTGAAATAGCTGCAGGCTGTTTTAATGGGTGTAGCGTCTTATTTTCAATTGTAGTACGTTTAATTTCCATTTAAGCGCCTCCACTACTATCAAATTATTAGCCCCACTCTTTATTACTCTTTAAAACTAAAAATAGTACAAATAATCCTGACATAATAGCAAACACATTAGAGGCTTGTACTCCCTGTTCACTTTTTTCTTCTTTTTTCTCTTTCTTTTTAGAAACAACTTGATCATCATTTTTACTTTTTTTCTCTTTAGGAGCCTTCACATTATTTACTTCCTTATTGTCTGTCGATGGCTCTTTTATAACGTATTTGATTTCCTCTTTCTCCTTCAACGGCTCTTTTATAAAATAGTTTACTTTCTCGTCTTGCTTTGGAATTTGAACAACTAGAAGTTTTTCTTCCGGAAGCGGAGTCGCTATTTTCGAATCTTCCTGCTTCTCAGCTTCTTTCTTATCTTCTAGTTTATTTTGATTCTCATGTTCTTCTATCTTTTCATTATCTTCCACTTTTTGTTCGATAATAGAAATGATATATTCACTCTCTGTCACAAGCTTGTTACCTGCCGCATCTGTTACTTCCACAATAAGTTGGTGCGGACCACTAGGTAACGCTTCTGTTATTTCAATTTGTTTCTGCCAATCCAGGTCGTGTTTATTATAGTCTAATAAAAAAGTAATATCGTTACCTTCTTCTTTTCCTTTTAATATAACTCGCACTTCATTAACAACTGATTCTATATCTACCGCTTTTACTCGTATATAAACAAATTCTCCCTTTTTCCGTTCAATAAAGTTCTCTTTCGCCTCATCAATAGTAACCTTCTCTAACTTCGGCAATTCTTTATCTATAGTGGGTATTTTGTTATTAATTCGAATGAGCGGAACATTTAATTCATTCTCTACTACTTCTTCCTTCTCATCTTCTTTATAGCTTTCAACGAGCTGAAGGTTCCAATCACCTTGCAAATCATATATTCCGACTTTGTAATTAGCGATCCATCGTTTCGTTTCTTCTTCATACTCGAAAGATATTACTCTTTCCTGTCTGTACTGCTCACCATTTTTTTGTAATTGCAATACACCTTTTACACTTTGAGTATTTTTTTCATTTGGCTCTACAGCAATTCGCAATTCTTCGCCAACCTGTAATTCCTGCTTATTAACTGTAATAATTCCTCGGTCTGTTTCTATCTTTCTTTCTTCTCGTTGTTCTTTCTCCTGCTCATTCTCTACTACTTTTTTTTCATCTTCAACCGGGGGTATTTCCGTTCGTTCCGACTGTTCCCGATCTTTTATATTTTGCTCTTTTTGCTCTTCTTGCTCATTCACTTCACTTACATTTTGCTCTTGTACACTTATTTCTTCCGCTTGCCCTTGCAACGGGAAGAAAGTACATATATGTAAAAATAGCAAACTCACTAGAAAAAACTTTACGTTTTTCATCTATTTGTTCAAACTCCTATAGCGATTTCGTCACTTTTACTCCGAAAAATCCATCTACATTTACAAGCTCTCCATAAGCAACCAATACATCGTTCACATAAATTTGAATTGGTTCATCAATATCTTCATCCAGTACGACCGCTTCATTTTCTTGTAAACTTAAAATATCTTGAATTGTCCTCACTGTACTTCCAAATACAAATTTAACATTCATTTCTACATTTTGTAGAATAGATGCATCCATATACACTGGCTCTACCTGTTTAACTTCTTGATATTCAATCGGCTGTATGACTGGTGCAGGAATTTCTTCCTCTTCAATAACTTCTTCAACTATTACTTCTTGCTCTTCCATCATCGGATAAAGAAGTCGTCTAACCATTTCTTTTGCTTCTGATATTGGTAGTATTTGATACATCTTTGACTGAAGAAGGTCACCAATTTCAATGTTAAACGTAATTTGAACGAGCTCGTCCACTTCCATCGCTTCTCCCAAATATTCCATTTCTTCTTTTAACGAAACAAATTTAACATCTGGTGGTGTCATATCCATTTTTTCTTTAAATATTTCTGACATTGCTGTTGCAGCATGCCCCATCATTTGGTTCATGATTTCTTTAATACCGCTTAACTCTAATTCACTTAGTTCTTTATCCGGATCGATCTCACCCGTTCCCATCATCATTAAATCTACCATTGTTAAAGCAACATCTTTCGTAAATACGAATACGTTCTCATTCTTTAATCCTTCAACAAAATCGACATTTAATATAACAAATGGGACTGGCACTCCGTCATAATGACGAACATTAATTGCCTCTACATTTGGTGTACTAATAGAAACAGGCTGATTTAAAAGCGTCGATAGTACGGTTGAAGCCGAACCAATTGAAATATTCGCAATTTCACCAAGCACATCTTTCTCTTCTTGTGTTAACTGCTCTTTCTCAACATGTTCTTCTACAACCTCAGTTTCCGCCACTTCCGTCTGCTCTTCTATTCCTTCTTCCACACCACCAGATAATTGTAATAATTTATTTATCATTTGTTTCGCATGTTCAACTGAAACAATTTGTACAAGTTTAGAGTCTATAAGATTATCTATTTTTAATTCAAACGATACTTTAACAATTACATTACTTCCATTAATACTAGAGATTTTCTCCATCTCTTCCTTAAGTTTCACAATTTTGATTGTAGGTGGGGACATATCCACTGTATCCTGGAAGAATTCCGACATAGACGTTGCTGCGAATCCCATCATTTGATTCATTGCTTCTTGTACTGCACTTAGCTCTAATTCACTAAGCTCTTTCCCTTCTTCAACTACCCCTGTTCCCATCATCATTAAATCTGCAATAGATAAAGCGACGTCTTGCTTTAAGACAAGTAGATTTTCCATATCTAATCCTTTTGTGAAATGGATATTTAATACAACATGCGGAATTTCAACATTACTTGTATCATATAAATCCACCAATTCAATATGAGGAGCAGTAATACTTACTTGCCTATTTAAGATTGTTGATAATACAGTCGAAGCTGAACCAAATGATATATTTGCAATCTCGCCAAGAATATCGCATTCTTGAGGCGTTAAATGCTCATTTTCTTTTTCTAGCACAATCGTGCTCGTATCCCCTTTTGTGTGTTGCTCAGGCATTTTCCCTGCCTCCTCATTTCTGTTTTTCTTTCAACGATATAAACTTTCTATTACACTCGTTATATTTATCAAACGTATTATTCCCACAATATTTGCAAACGACTATTGTTACACACTCAATGAATAGTTCTAACCAAAAAGCTCCCCAATTGTATACAAGTGGGGAGCTTCCTTCATTCCTATTATAAACCTTCTGGGTTTAAAATGAGGACCACTCGTCCATCACCGAGAATTGTCGCACCAGAGAAATAGTTAGAGCTCTCTGCAAAGAAGTCGCCTAATGACTTTAAGACTATTTCTCTTTGACCGATAATTGTGTTGACAATAAGTCCATAGCTACGATGTGAATTACGAACAATTAATACAGGAACCATTTGACTATCATATGATGCAAACGCATCATCTACTGTTTTTTCACCAAATACAGTGTTTAAATGTTTTACTTCAATAATTTGATTGCGATAATTTAAAACGTCTTTTCCTTGTAACGATTGAATATCTTCCTTTTGAATTCGAATCGCTTCGACTATATTACCGAGAGGCAACGCATAACGCGTATCGTTTGTTTGAACAAGCATTGATTGAATAATAGACAATGTTAACGGAAGTTCAATTCTGAATGTACTTCCTTTTCCTTCCTCAGAATCAATAATTAAATGCCCACCTAAACTATGAATCGTATGTTTAACAACATCTAATCCAACACCACGTCCAGAAAGGTCAGACACAACTTCAGCTGTACTAAATCCTGGTTGGAAAATAAGATCATACACTTCACGATCCGTTAATTTATTTGCCTCTGTTTCTGTTATAACACCATTTTTAATCGCTTTTTCTAATACTTTCTCTTTATAAATACCGTTTCCATCATCAGTAATTTGAATTACGACATGATTTCCGCTATGGAACGCTTCTAATTTAATAGTACCTGTTTCATTTTTGCCGGCATCACGGCGTTTTTCAACAGTCTCAATCCCATGATCAATTGCATTACGAATTAAATGAACGAGTGGATCACCAATTTCATCAATAACTATTTTATCAACTTCAGTATCTTCACCTGTAATTTGTAAATCGATTTTTTTCCCTAAATCTTTCGCTAACATGCGTACCATACGCGGGAAACGATTGAAAACTGTTTCAATTGGTACCATACGCATATTTAATAGTACATTTTGAATATCTTTTGAAATATCCCCTAATCGATTTAAATGCTCGATTAACTCCTTATTTTGAATCGTTTCTGCTAATTCATCAATTCGTCCACGCTCAATTACACTTTCTTCAAACATATTCATTAATGTTTCGATTTTTTCTAACTGAACACGAATAGAACGATTCTCCACTTTAGCATTTTTCGTTTTTGTAGTACGTTTAGTTGACGTATTGCTCACCAGTTGAATTGGCAGTTCTAACGATGACTCCAGCTGTCTGGTTTCAACCTGTTGAATCGTTTCTTCCACCTGTACGCCTTCTTGTACTTTATGACTACCTTGCTTCACTTCTACTTTCTCAATTTCAGAAACATGAAGCACTACTCGTTTCAATTCTTCAACACTATGATCGGTATTCATATATACTGTAAACTCAAATCCAAAAGCATCCGCTTCAATTTCTTCAATGCTTGGAACCGTTTTTTGTATATTACCTAAATTTTGTAATGCTTCAATACACATAATGGCACGTACTGCTTTTAAAATAGCTTGTTGTTCAACAGTTATATATACTTCATGCGAAACTGTATCATCATTATTTATACTACTTTGCTCTGCATTTTCCATAGAAGCTTCTACATTTCCGTTCAATAATGCTTCTAATTTAAATTTCGTTGATACAACATCTATATTACCCATTCCGCCTTGCTGCACATCTGCAACCATCTTTTCTAAATTATCAATACATTCAAAAACAACATCAATAATATTAGCATTCACCATCATATTTCCATGACGGATTTCGTCTAAAACACTTTCCATCTTATGCGTTAAATCCGCCATTTCTGTAAATTCCATACTCGCAGACATACCTTTAAATGTATGAGCTGAGCGGAATATTTCTCCTACAACACCCATATCGGCAGGATTCCGTTCTAAATTTAGCACATTTTCATTTAGCGACTGTAAATGTTCTTCTGCTTCTTCAAAAAATATATTTAATAGATCTGTTTGCACTTTAATCCCCTACCTGTCTAACAAACATTTCATTTATGTATAACAATTTAGTGTTTTAAAACAAGAAAAAAAGGGGCCACATATCTATCTACTATCATTGTTTTGATTCCTTGTGGCACCCCTTATATTAGCTGTTTGCTACTTTTGTTAAAGCTTCAATAACACGATCCGCTTGGAATGGCTTTACAATAAAGTCTTTTGCCCCGCCCTTAATCGCATCTAACACCATACCTTGTTGTCCCATTGCGGAACAAATGACAACCTTTGCACTCGAATCAATTTTCATAATTTCTTTTAATGCTTCAAGTCCGTCCATTTCAGGCATCGTAATATCTAGTGTTACAATATCAGGTTGAAGCTCTTTATACTTTTGAATCGCTTCTACCCCATTCTCTGCTTCACCGATAACTTCAAATTCAGAATTACTTTTTAACAAGTTTTTAATCATTGTTCGCATGAACATCGCATCATCTACAACTAAAATTTTATGTGCCATTCTTTTCGGTTCTCTCCTTACTATGTATAAAAATATCTTAATATTTCACCTTATCATTCTCACTCATTATACCAAATAAAACGATTAAAATTTATATTTTTTT
>NZ_JBFPJI010000147.1:0-8053 GCF_040838205.1 Bacillus sp. S4 | reverse complement strand
GTTTAACATATTTATTCAATCGTAAAATTTCATGTGAATTCACTGAATCTCAACAATCTTATTGTATTTACCCACAAAAGATTCACATTATGTGTTAATTAATCAACATTATTAAGATCTAGCACATAACTCACATTAATATTGATGATTTTTGATAGATGAAGGCGTATAAGCTATATATATCAATGATAATTGCACAAAATTACTCACATTATGTGTTATTTATCTACTTATCCACGAAATTTAATTTTTTTCTTATGATTTCTTGTAGATATTTGAATGTATTTAGACAACTCATAACATGTTTTTATGAAAGTATGTGTGGAAATTGAGATAGGTATCACACTATTTTTGTATATGATTGCATAAAAAAAGACTCTATTATGAATAGAATCGAGTAAAGTTACTTATTGTGAAGAATGAGTAAAATTATTCACAATAAACGTATCAACACGAATAGCCCTCTATCTTGAATTTTTTTCAAAAATAGAGAGCTGATTATGATTAATTCGTTTTCATTGCTGTCAGTACTTGCTCAGCTGTTGTTACTGGGATACCAGCGCGTATTAACTGTTCAAAGGCACGCATAAATGTAATTAAATTAAAGTTATCTGGTACTTCAATAACGCGAAGCTTTTCTTTCGGTAATCTATCTATCTTTTCAATGAACAATTCCCGAACATCACTAGGAATAGAGCGCTCTTTATGTCCTCTTGCCTTTAAGAGTTCACGTATTTCTATTTCTAAAGCCATATAAGCGTTTAGGTGTGTACCTTGTTCATAAGCGTACTTTCTAAACAACGTTTCTTCTTGATACTTTAGATAGTTGCGGTGATACGATTCCTCTGTAACAGGTACAGCAAATTTGTAGTTTAGTAACTCATACGTTTTGCGGAACAGCTTTTTGATGTTTCGCAGAGAGTACATAGAGAAATGCAATCCGAAATCAAATACAGCTTGTTCTTTATGTTCTTTCGGAACATGTTGTGTAATCAGAGGATAAATACCTTCTTTAGCCGCTGTATCAAGAATTTGATATTGTGATGTTTGATTTAATAATTTCTTCAGTGTATATACTAACTTGCTTGGATATTCTTCATTACGATCTATCATGTCACGTAAGCTATGAATTACGCTTCGAATTTGTCGATGGCATGTATATTTAAGTACATGGATAAACTTGTTCATGTCTTGTGTAAATTCACCAATATTCATTTCTTGTAGTACGGATTCGATAAAACGAGCTTTACGAGCATAAGTAAGCTTTGGTGTGAATGGATCGCGATACTGTACTTCTCCTGTTTCTTTTGCACATAAGAAATCCGTATGTAAGGATAGATATAGAGTTGTATATCTTTTTTTATTCTTAACCCCTTTTTGTAATTTACAAATTTTGAATAGTGAAGTCCCTGTACATGGTAATGCAGTTGTTAATTCTGTCATAACTGCGCGGATTTGATGTGGATATTTTTTATGTAAAAAGCGGTACATCCCACCAAAATGAGTTTTATTCCCTTTTTCATCTTGTTTGTCTAAGGAACGTTTTAGTGTAGTTTCACTGTGCTGTTGCATAGCAATATCTAAGAATAGCTTTTTAGATGCAACTGATAGCTCAAAGAAAGCTTTCGTAAATACCACGGGGCTAATATAAACATATGCATTGGCCTTTTCAGTTTCTTCATTCATAAAATGAGTTAATTTAATTGTATATCGGCCATCTAATTCATTTTCAATCGTAATAATGTTATGTATACTTAATTTCTTTAATGCAATATAGAATTGAGAATGCTGTATGTAAGCAAATTCTTCTTTATATAGTTTGTAATCTTCCCACATCATATGTATTGTTACATTTGGAATGATTCCATTCGTGTAACATTTTTTATGTAGATATAAGAAGACTTCCAAATCTGCGTTTGTAAGGCCATATAATTTATGCTTTCTTCCCATTGTTTCCGAAATAGCAGATAGTGTACGACGTGAAAAAGATGGTTTAGCCTGTGCTACGAAGCCATCCACATCGGCAATGCGCTCCTCATATGTCATATGATCAACAATATCCTCAAGGTATGTATCTTTATAGCTGTAGTATTTCTCTTCGAAAGTTTCAACAAGTTTTTGCCAAGACTTCAGTGTTACTAAAACTGCATTTGTAGATTGTCCATTTAGACTACGTTGATTACGAATAATAAATGATTTTCCCATCTTTTTCACCTCCTACCTATAAATTCAGAAATAAATGCCAAAACACTATAAAATATACCAATTTTGATTATACCAAATCGAAATTTGCTGAAATGCGTCCCTTTAAGAGAAAAAATAAAAAGATGAAACGCCCTTTAATCCCTTGTGTATCAAGGGGTTTCAGACTTCTTGAAATTTTTTTTATGGACATGATATGGCTATGGATTTTCATATTGGTAGAAAAGAAGGGAAATAGCAAAAAAACCTTGTAAACATGATTAAATCAACGGTTATATCGATTTTTAAAAAAATAAAAGGGACATGATATGGCTATGGATTTTCATGTTTATAATTGTGAATTAAACAGATGAACCCTTTTAAATAGTGATGTTAATGGGGTTTATCTGTAATTTTATAATTACAAAAGGAACATGAAGTGGCTAGGCTAGTTTTCATGTTTGGGTAAAAAAGGGGACATCATACAGCTATGGATTTTCATGTTGCATAAATACATGAAAATAGGGTTATAAACATGTAAAGCCTTAATATAAAAAGGTTTATGGGGGTTTCTTCTGAAAAAAAGGGACATCATATAGCTATAAATTTTCATAACGAATTGTATAGGTGTAGTAGAAAAGCTTATATATCAAGCTTTAAGCATTTTTAGAAAAAAATTTCGAGTTAGTAAAAAGAGTTACATAATGTCATTTTTGTTTCATGTTTTGATGGAAAGGGACATGATATGGCTATAAATTTTCATTTTGATGAATTTGGGGTGTTCGAAGTAACATTAATATTTTAATCCTTACATTTTTTTACTTTTACTTCTCTTTTAACGAACTTCAGCCAGAATTCTCCTTCCTCTAAGCGAAGCGTAGGTGGGAGATGAATGGCCCGACCTAACAAAAGTACTTCTGAGTGGTAAAGCATCGTAAAATTTGTTTATAATAGAGTTATTAGAACAAATATTCGGAGGTGACGACATAATGAAATTGAACTACAGGTTTGAAATCTATCCTACAATAGAACAACAACATACATTAGAGAGATGGATTTCCATTTGTCGTCAGCAATATAACTCCGCTTTGCTAGATAAACAACGATATTATAAACAAAACAAAAAAGACTTAACACGGTATGAATTACAAAATCAGCAAAAACTTGATAAAAAGATATATCATTTCTTAAAAGAGGTTCCTTCGCAACCTTTTCAGGAAGTGTTTGCGCGCTTGGAAAAAGCCTATAAAAAGTTCTTTAAAAAGGATGCTGGCTATCCAAAAATGAAAAGTTTTAAAGAATATCGTTCTATTACTCTTACTCAATTTGGTATGTTCAAATATAAAAAGAAGGATGGTTCCTTGGGGACAAGCCGTCGTATGTGTTCTCTCACAAAAGGCGGTAAACTTCTTATCTCGAAATTAGGGGTCATTGATATCAAATGGCACCGTAAATTAGATGGCCGCGTTAAACAAGTTGTCATAAAACATCAAGGAAACCGTTGGTTTGCGACTTTTTGTGTTGAAAAACACGTAAACCAAGATTCTATTTGTGATGCAAATAAAACAACTGGTATTGATGTAGGCATCAAAAAATTTGCGGTTCTATCTAATGGAGAAGAAGTTCAGAATCCTACGTTCTTACGCAAAGAAGAGCGTAAATTAAAACGTGCGCAACGTAAACATTCAAAAATGAAAAAAGGTTCGAAGAACTGGTGCAAGCAAGTAGACAAATTACAACAAATTCATACGAAGATAGCGAATCAACGTAAGGATTTCTTGCACAAACTAAGCTTCCGATTAACCAACAGCTATGGTGTAATTTGTATAGAAGACCTAAAAATCAAAAATATGGTACGTAACCGTCACCTAGCAAAATCCATCCACGATGCAGGTTGGGGGATGTTCCGTACATTCCTCTCCTACAAGGCAAAACGAAATGGTGGATGTTTGGTAATGGTAAAACCGCACTACACGTCACAAAAATGTTCGAATTGCGGGGAAACAGTTAAGAGATCACTTTCTGTTCGTACGCACGTATGCAAACAATGTGGTACTGTACTGGATCGTGACCACAATGCAGCGATTAACATTGAAAAAGCCGGCTTAACGCAAATTGCGTATCAGCCAACATATTAAATGTACATAACATCTATATAACTGTAGGGCAAGGTCTTGTCCGAACAGTATAATCTACGCCTGTGGAGAGCGTGTAAGACCGAATCTCGTAAGAGATAGGCAATGCTTGTAGAATCAGGAATCCCCCACTTCAAGCGGTGATAATCGGTAAGTGGTGGGTAGTTCACAGCTACAGTAACTATGTTTTTAAGGTGAAATTAGAGCGAGATGAATAAAATGTCGAAAATATAAGAATTTTTTGTTTTTTTTGTTGATTTATGTTTTTTTTAATGTTAAACTCATAACAACAAAGAAAGAGTAAACGAAAACCCTTAGCGATTAAATTATCAGAATTTTCATTCTTTTTAGTGGTTTACTCCATGTGATTTACACGTTTGTGTATTGCTTTTCCACTCTTTCTTTGTTCTACCCTATAAAAGAAAACAACCTGTTTTTATCCAAGTTGTTTTCTTTTATAAAAATATAATTTGTTGTTTAACAGTTGGGATTACTATTTTAAAAGTTATTATGGTTTATAGGGGGGCGATAGCTAATAGATTGGATATTTAATGAGGAGTTTGCATTACAATAGAGTGAAGCTAGAAAGAGGTGAAAACTAAGAAATTCGGATGTTAGTTTTTTAATTTTGGAAAAGGAAGAATAAAAATATAGTGGATATACAATTACAATAAGGGAATGCAGTATAGATTAGTATACTTGCATTCCCTTATTATATTTATTTATTTTTTTCTTTCTATATTTTTTTGTTCATAGATACCAGCAGCCATCTCAGCTTGGAATCAAATAAATGCTCTATTATTACTTAAATATATTTTAATCTTATTAAAAATGATCCTAAATCATATCCTACATTTATTATTGCAATGGCTGAAATTATAGTTAATGGATATTTCACAAATGGATTATTTAAGATTTTTTTTATTTTTTTCATGTTGTAGTCCTCCATTAGATTAATCATCTTATTTTTAATGTTATCATGAACATAGATATAATGATTTGTTTTTTATTAGATATAAAATCCTGTTTGCATCTTTACTTTCATTTTATGTACAATAAGGGAAAGAAATAGTATAAGGCAGGGGGAGGAAGCCCATGTCCAATCAACAATTAGTGAATTTACGTATTGATTTTGCATTTAAACAATTATTTGGTACAAGTGGGAACGAGGATATTCTGGTTGCCTTTTTAAATGCTATGTTACATGATTCTTTAGAATCACCCATTATATCCTTGCAGTTAGAAGATCCACATTTGCATCGAGAACATGAAGAAGATAAATTATCGATTTTAGATATCTCAGCGACATTAGATACGGGGACAAAGATAAATGTAGAAATACAGCTGAATAACAATCACGATATGATCAAACGAAGCTTGTATTATTGGGGAAGGTTATACACTTCTCAATTAAAAAAAGGAATGCCATATAGCTCACTTCATAAAACAATTACCATCAATTTGTTAAACTTTGTGATGTTTCCAGAATATGAAGCGTTTCATACAACAGGAATCTTGTGGAATCAGCAACAACAAAAGGTATTGAGTGATGATATAGAAATGCATATTATTGAAATTCCGAAGTTAATGCAACAATGGCGTAATGAACAAGTAAATCCCTGGGAAGATTCGTTTGTTCGTTGGTTATTATTACTTCCAGCGAATGAAGATGAACACTTAACCCAAACATTGGAGGATATTGCGATGAACCAAGATCCAATTTTACAAAAGGCAATGAATAAGTGGGAACGTATGAGTCAAGATTCTTCTTTCCGTCAAGCCTATGAAGCAAGGGAAAAAGCATTAATGGATGAGGCTGCAAAGTTTGCTCATGCAGAACAACAAGGGATAAAAAAAGGAAGAGAAGAAGGAAAGCTTGCTGAACGTATTCAATTAGTTAGTGGTATGCATAAAAATGGAATGTCAGTAGAGGACATTGCAAAGTTCACGAAGTTAAGTATAGAAGAAATACGAGAAATTTTACAATCCTAAATAGATTAAAATAACACCTACAAATGTTTGTAGGTGTTATTTTTTGGGGGGGCATTCTCAATTGGGGAAACTTTTGCGATCTATGCGACACCAAACTATTAATATGTACAAATGTAAACTTTTGGGTGAAAGTTTACTTTCGGGTTTAGAATCATTTATAGCTAATTTTGTAATAAATTTCTCAATATAGATGATTACGGCCATAGGAATTTACCACCTATGCCATCTTTTGTACCACTCTTTGACAAAGAATCTACCAAGACATGCCTACTCTTTACCAATAAAAACCTCCTCTCATTACTAATATGCAATATGGAGGAGGTTTTTTGGTTTATAACATTTGGTTAAGCCTTGAAGAACTCTCTTATGATTTTTCTTGTGTTGATTTAAAATAAAGTTCGATCATTTATAATAAAGAGTGATAATTTGTAAAAAAGTTTGATAAAAAGATCCATTTTATAGAGTATTTCTTTGTTCAGCAATCGGGCCAGATTGTGGAATAGTTGATGGGTTATACTAAAACTAACAAGACAGAATAATCTAATTCAAGGAAATAAGTTAAATTTAAATGATAAACTAAAGTTTACTTATTACTAATTAAGAAAAATAAACTTATATGATAGATAATAAATTCCATATAGAGGTGGATTTATATGCCTAAAATTGACAATATACTAGCAATTCTATGGATGCTTAATTCAAGTGAAAAAATTACTGCAAAACAAATTTCAGAAAGGTTAGAAATGAATATAAGGACTGTGTATCGTTATATTGATACACTTTCAACAAGTGGTGTACCTATAATTTCAGAAACAGGCCATAATGGTGGATACACTTTATTGAACAATTTTATTGAAGCTCCTCTTTTTTTTGATTTTGAGGAGCAAACCTCACTATTTCACGCTGCTGTTTTTGCAGAAGAAGCTGGATATTATGGAGGTGATGCACTAAATAGGGCTATTTCAAAGCTAAGCAGATATTCAAATCAAGAACAGGAAACAAAGATAAACCAACGTTTAACCAGTCTTGAAGTAATAAGTCGATTAAGTTCCCTCTCTATGGAGCCTTCTTTGAAGGAAGTGGAGCAGGCCGTAGCTGACGGATACTCTGTAAAAATTCTATACCTTAAATGTGGCGAAGAACAATCAACATATAGATTGGTTGATCCGTACAGAATTATTTATTGGAATAATAAGTGGTATGTGATTGGATTTTGTCATCTTAGGAATGATATCCGTAGCTTTAGAGTAGATCGAATGGAAAGCTTAATGCTAACTGAAAATAAGTTTAACCGACCAGAAAATTTTTCAGCACGTGACTTTTTTATGGACAATCTCCTTCCAACTATAGAAGGTAAGGAAGGGATTATCCCTTTGGTTATTAATGGGAATACAAGGGCGTTGGATGATATTTGCCAACATTGGTTTTTTGGACATTATTTACAAGAACGGACTTCAACTCAAGCAGTATTTCTTCTTGAAAAAGATATGATACATACATATGTACCTCATTTACTTTTACCGTACGGTAAATCTATTCAAATTATTGGGCCAGTAAGTCTTAAACAAAGACTTATTGAAGTTCTGTCGGAATTAATAAAATTTCATCAAGTATGATAACTTCCCTGACGTTAGCTGTCAGGGAAGTTATATTATAATAGGCTATATTAATTGTGATTGGAGCGTTATTCGATGCAAACAAAAAAAGTTTATCTTTATGTATTTAATACGATGTCAGACTGGGAA
>NZ_JBFPJI010000146.1:0-8170 GCF_040838205.1 Bacillus sp. S4 | reverse complement strand
GTTTAATAGATCATCAAATAACAGATGGGGATATTTTACAAGTTTTGTAAAGAATATTACCTGTTTTTAGTTTTTTACAAAAAACAGCTTTGTTATTATGGTTTATAAACAAAAGGAGAAGAGGATAAAAATGACGGAAAAAACAATTCAAATTGATTCAATGAACTATCAATTTCAAATAGAAAAAGAAATTTGGAAATTGGAAATGACAAAATCTCAAACGCGTATAAAAGATTTCCGTCAATTCGATATAATTACGGGCGCATCATCTGAGTTTGTACCATTAACGATAGAAGAAACGGATGATATGTTTACGTTTATATTTCAAGTGGATAAAAAATTATATAAGTGGGACGATCTTGGCCGTTTTGGAAGAAATGAGAAATTAAGACTGCTTCGAAATATAGCGCAGTTTCGTAAATACTTAAATAAACGAATAACGTTCTTTTTACATCCAGACAACATAGTTTTTAATGCTAATTTAATACCAAGTATTATACATAGAGGAATTCGAGATATTGTTCCACCAACCCCGTTGTTAGAAGAGCAATTTTTAACACAGTATAAGTGTCTAATCATTGCTTTATTCTCCCAAAAGCATAATTTTGATGATTTGTATGCTGGGTTACTAAAAGATGCAAAAGAAACAACATTTGAACAAACGGTTGCTCAAATGGAGAGCCTAGATGCATTACTGCAGTTTCTTGATGACAGCTTTGAGAAGGAACAAGCAAAAACAGAAAAAAACATGCAGTTAGTACCTAAAAAGAGCTACAAATCATTTAAATATTTAGCTTTTTCCTTCATAGCGGCGACAGTTATTTTAGCTGCTCCTTTAATATATTTCACTTTTATAAAATTTCCTTATCAAAATAAATTATTAGAAGCAAATGCGAGTTTCGTAGCAACTGATTATGACCAAGTAATTACGCAATTAAATGAAGCGGAATTTGAATCATTACCGATTGCTTCTAAATATGAGTTAGCATTTGCATACATTACAGCTGAAAAACTAGATGAAGATCAAAAAAAAGCAATTATGAAAAATATTAGTTTAAAAAGTGATGAAAAGTATTTGCTTTATTGGATGTATAACGGAAATGGTAATTTTGATAAATCATTGGATTTAGCTAAGACTCTTGATGATCCGGAGCTTATTATATACGGCCTTGTTAAACAAATTGAATCGCTGAAAAATAATCCGGATTTGTCAGGAGAAGAGCGTGATCAAAAGTTAAAAACATATGAGCAACAATTAGATGAATATACAAAGAAATATGGTAAGTCATCAAGCGATAAAGATTTGTCGAACACAGAGAAAAAAGAATAAGAAAGCACTTGATGAGACAGTTGAAAAGGAGCAGTGAACGCGCATGGAGCAACTATTAGTATTGACTTATGGAGACAGAATATATAAGAGCACATTACATCCAAAAGAGCAATCAATAGTGTCGATTGGAAAAGAGTGGACAAATGATATTACGAATCCAAGTTTAGAGAAAGAAATAGAGTTAAACTGGAATAATGAAGTAAACGCTTGGATGGTAGAAAGTCAATTAATAGAATTCAACAAAGAATTTGAAATTGGAAAAAATCAAGGCGTGAGCTTAAAAGTCTTTATATCTATTATTGGCACAACTAAAGTGTTTGATATAGGAACGAAACATTCTCTTACAATCAGTCAAAATAGTTATGATGATATCGCTATTACAGGGAGTAGCGTAGATTTAATACTGTCTCGTGAAACGTTGTATGATTCTTTTAAAGTGAACGTATATGACGGGGCTGTATTTCATAATTATACGAAGCTAAATGATAGCGTTATGTTAGAAGCGGGAGACCAATTATATTTTGATGGTGTTTTGATGGAGATTGGCAGTGAAGATATTCAAGTATTGTCCTCAGAAAACAACGTGAAATCTACATTACCTATTTTAGTAGAATCAGAAACGAATTATCAAAGTGGTTATCCAGACTATCATCGTTCACCACGTATTATTTATCGTGAACCAGAAGAGAAAATGACAGTTGCGAAACCATCAAGTAAGCCGACAAAACCAACTGAGCATTTAGCAAGAATAATCGCACCTTCTCTTGTCATGATTGTTGTGACAGTATTACTCGCTATTTTTATGAAATATGGTCTATTTATATTAGCATCAGTTGCAATGACTGTAGTAACGATAGTTGTTTCTGTCACATCATATATAAAAAATTTAAAGCAATATAAAATCGACATTATTGAACGTGACAAAAGTTATAGAGATTATATAAAACAAAAAACGAAAGATTTACATGCAGAAAGTGAAAAACAACGCCATGCATTACAGTATCATTATCCGAATGTTGAAGAAATACGTAATATGGCTGTTCAAGTAAATCCACGTATTTATGAAAAAACAATGCAACATCATGATTTCTTAACATTCAGTGTTGGAACGGGACAAGCTAATACTAGTTTTGAAATTCAATTTAATGAAGAAGAGTTTAGTCAAACGAAAGATGAGTTAATTGATATAGCACGTGAACTAAGGCAGCGTAATCTTTCATTAGACGATGTACCAGTCGTAACAGATTTAATGAATGGACCAGTCGGATACATTGGGCAGCGCTCTTTAGTACTAGAACAATTACAATTATTAGTCGTACAAACTGCTTTATTCCATAGCTATTATGACTTGCAGTTTATTACTATTTTTCCTGAAGAAGAAAAAGAGAAATGGGATTGGATGCGCTGGTTACCCCATGGAAGTGTTCGCGATATAAATGTACGTGGATTTGTATACCATGATCGTAGCCGAGATCAGGTGTTAAATAGTTTATATCAAATTTTAAAAGAGAGAAAACAAAAAGTAGATGAAAAAAGTTCTACAAATGAAAAACTGTATTTCGCACCACACTATATCGTACTCATTACAGATGAAAAACTAATTTTAGATCATGTTGTTATGGAATTTTTCAATGACGATCCGAGTCAATTAGGTGTATCACTTGTGTTTGTTCAAGATGTTATGCAAAGTTTACCAGAGCATGTGAAAACGGTAATTGATATAAGAGATGCAAAGCAAGGGAACATCATCTTAGAACAAGGAGAGCTTGTTAACCGTCAATTTAAATTGAATCATGTACCGAAAGGGTTCAATTTAGAAGATGTTTCACGAGCACTAGCACCGTTAAATCATTTGCAAAACTTAAAAAATAGTATTCCAGAAAGCGTAACATTCCTAGAAATGTACGGTGTTGAAAAAATAAAAGAGTTAAATATCACAAGTCGCTGGCAGAAAAATGCAGCACATAAATCTTTAGCTGTACCACTTGGATTACGTGGTAAAGAAGATATTGTAAACTTAAACTTACACGAAAAAGCCCACGGGCCACACGGATTAATAGCAGGTACAACAGGTTCAGGTAAATCGGAAATTATACAATCGTATATTTTATCTCTAGCAGTCAATTTCCACCCTTACGAAGTGGCCTTTCTACTAATTGACTATAAAGGCGGCGGTATGGCGAATTTATTCAAAAACTTACCGCATTTATTAGGAACAATTACGAACTTAGATGGAGCACAAAGCATGAGAGCGCTCGCATCAATTAAAGCTGAATTACAAAAAAGACAACGATTATTTGGTGAAAATGATGTAAACCATATTAATCAATATCAAAAACTGTATAAAGAAGGCTTAGTAAGTGAGCCAATGCCACATCTATTTTTAATTAGTGATGAATTCGCGGAATTGAAGTCAGAACAACCAGAATTTATGAAAGAGTTAGTTTCAACAGCACGTATCGGTCGTTCGCTCGGAATTCATTTAATATTAGCTACACAAAAACCGAGCGGTGTTGTAGATGATCAAATTTGGAGTAACTCGAAATTCAAACTAGCACTGAAAGTTCAAAATACGTCAGATAGTAATGAAATTTTAAAAACACCAGATGCTGCTGAAATTACATTACCAGGACGTGCTTACTTACAAGTTGGGAATAATGAAATTTATGAACTATTCCAATCGGCTTGGAGCGGGGCAGACTATGTAGAAAATAAAGAGGATAAAGAGCATTTAGATGCAACGATATATGCAATAAACGATCTAGGACAATATGAAATATTAAGTGAAGATTTAAGTGGACTTGGTAGCAGTAAAGACGTTATAAGCGTACCGTCGGAACTTGATGCTGTTATTGACTACATTCACGATTACGCAGAAGTAAATGAAATTGAAGCGTTAGCAAGACCGTGGTTACCGCCACTTCCAGAAAGCGTATATTTACAAGACTTACATGCTATTCAGTTCAAGGAAGCATGGACGAACGAAAAGAAACCATTAAAAGCAACAGTTGGTCTATTAGATCAGCCTGAATTACAATCACAAACACCATTAACATTAGATATTAGTAAAGACGGACACGTAGCAGTCTTCTCAAGTCCAGGTTACGGAAAATCAACATTCTTACAATCAGTCATTATGGATGTAGCTCGTCAGCATAGTCCGGAGCATTTGCATGTGTATTTATTAGACTTCGGAACAAACGGTTTAATGCCATTAAAATCTTTACCACATGTGGCAGACATCATTACACTAGACCAAGTTGAAAAATGCGAGAAATTTCTTCGCCGCATAGAAGACCTATTAAAAGATAGAAAGCAATTGCTAAGTAAATATGGCGTTGCGAGTCTTGAAATGTATGAGAGAGCTAGTAAAGAAGTATTACCAACAATATTAATTACGTTAGATAACTATGATTCTGTTAGAGAAGCTGGATTTGTCGAAGACTTTGAACGCATTGTTGCACAAATTGTACGTGAAGGGGCAGCGGTAGGAATTCATTTAATGCTTACGGCTACACGTCAAAATGCATTGAGAGTACAAGTAAATACAAATATTAAACTACAAATTGCTCTTTATATGATAGATGAGGCTGAATCTAGAGCTGTAGTAGGAAGAACGGACTTGAAAATTGAGGAATTAGCTGGTCGTGGCTTAGTGAAACTAGAAGAACCAACAATCTTCCAAACAGCTTTACCGACAGAAGGAGAAGATGTACTTACTCGAATCGAAAATATACAAGCTGAAGGAAAAGAGATGGATTCCTTCTGGGATGGAGAAAGACCGAAAGCAATTCCTATGGTACCTGAAGTTCTGGAATACAAAGAGTTTATTGCATGGCCAGAAACAAGAAAAATTATTGAAGCAGGCAAACTAACATTTGGTGTAGAGACAGAAAACGTTACCCCTCTCCAATTAGATTTAACGGAAGCATCTAATATTGTTGTAGGGGGCATCAAGAAAGATGAAGTTGAAAATGTAGTTCATCAATTCCTTCAACAGTTAGCAGACAGTGGACACTTTGATCTAGGTTTAATTGATACAAGAACACGCAATTTCTCAAACTATAGAGAGAGCGCTGCTTTATATGTAGCTGAAAAAACAGGAATTGAGAAAACGATTAAACAAGTTACAAATGCTTATAAATCGAGAGAAGCGGCGTTTAAAGAGGAGCAGGAAGCATCAAGTGAAACAGTGAACCCAGCTGAATTTATTAAGAAATTTAAGCCGATTGTAATTGTAATTGCAGATGTAAATGATATTTTAAGTAATTTAGAAGATAGTGATATATATAGTTTAGCGGAATTAATAACAAATGGTGCATTTATGGGCATCCACTTCGTAATTGGCTGTGATGTTGATTCAATTGACAGTCGATACGATTTAGTTTCAAAAACAATAAAAACGCAATCTCATGTTATTTTACTTAGAAAATCATCAGGCCAAATGGTCTTTGATGTATCTAATAAAGATTTAAGTAGTACAAAATTAAATCCATTTGAAGGGTATTTTGTTGAAAATCGTTTTGCTACTAGAATTAAAGTGCCAACTATTTAAGGGGGGATTTGCATGGGGATAGAGGAATTAAATAGTCAAAAATCTGGTTTATTAAGTAGTATAAGTCATCAACAAGGGCAATTGGCTGAATTACAAATGAAACTACGAAGGCTAATAACTGCTAAGGGGAAATTTGTAAATAATCTTGAAGCAATTAAACAAAATCAAGAGCAGTTTAAGTCTTTAGAAATAAACGAGAGTAGTTGGAAAGGGCAAAGAGCAACTACTTTTAAAGAAACGTATGAACAACAAGTTATTTCTAATTTAGGGAAGTTTATTGGAGAACTAGGGAGAGTGCAAGAAGACATCGATCAAGCCATACGGCGGCTTGAAAGAGAAATCGCTGCATGTGAGTCTAGTATTCTTTCATTAAGTCGAAGTGTTTCAATGGTTGACGCTAGTATTCAAGTAGAAGTACAGAAGGCGGGGAAATGATAAATGGGGGAAATTAAATTAAATAAAGGGGTATTTGATGCGAAAGTAAGTGAATTGAAAAGTGGCGCTAGTGATTTAGGTAAGACTAAATTTAATGGTATGCAGTTGAGTCGTACGAATTTGTCTAGGCTGATTCAATATTGTGAAGCAATTGAACAGTTATCTCAAAAGGTGCAGCAATACGAACAGATATTAGAAAATGACTTAAATAAAATACAACAAACCGGGGAGAAAATAGTCGAAAAAGACGAACAGCTTGAGAAACAATTAAGGATCGGTTCAATTCATCATGCTATGAAAAATTAAAATAGGGTGGGAGAAGCGTGGATAAAAATATAGAGTTACAAGAAGTAAAAGAACTTCAAAATAGATTTCAAGCAAGTGCCACTGAGTTGAATCTACAGTTTGAATCATTATTAGGTAAGATAGCGGATTTTAGTGAGATTAATTCATTTCAAGGTGCTGCTGCTGATGGAATTAAAGGCCATTTATCTAGAGTTCATGGAAGTGTTATTTCAGGGTGTATGGTCGCAGCAGAAAGCTTAAGTATGCAATTTGAAAAAGCATTAGAAGATTTTAATAGTTCTGTTGATAGTGATGCAGATACGAAAATTTATGGGAGTTATTTAGATAATGTAAAGCAAAAAATTAATGGGTATAGTAACAGTTTTAATCAATCGAATGAGTTAGCCCAACAGACTATCAGTTCAATTAGTGATATTGTTCCGATCCATTATCCCTCATCATCAGGAATTTCTGAAGGGGTTGAAAAAAGCCAAAAGGAAATCAGTGATACGTTAGAAAAACTAGAGGCTTACAATAGTCAACAAAATGATCTTCAAAATTTTGATGACATGTTACGCGGATTAGATGGTGCTATGAGACAAATACAAGAGACTGAAGGGAACTTTTCTAGTGATACAACCGAAAAACTTCTGTCTGAAGGAAGCTTTGCATCTATAGTTGGAGTAGCTAAAATGATTGCGGGATATACGGGTAAAGCGAAAAAAGGAGTAGTCGGATTATTTTCTGGTTATTTACGCCTTGTTTACATGAAAAAAAATTTGGGATTTGGTGTTGATTTTGATGTTAATGCTCGAAAAGGAAAAGGAGCATATATATTTAAAACTTTAAGCGATGCCGATATTGTAGCGGCTTCCAAACTTTTTGCTACAGATGCAAATGAAGATGCTATTTTTAAATTTATTTTTCAAGATAAATTTAAAGTCAATTACAACAACGCAACAAAAAATGTAATAAAACAAGCAAAAAAAGATATTTATAAATTGCCTGAATTTAAAGCGGTTGAAGATTTTATGATGACTCGGAATGAAGAAGGATTTTTAAAAGCATTTAAAAATAAATGGACAGATTCATTTGGGACCGAATTTCAAAAGAGCATTGACGAATTCAATTTTAAGAAATGGCCAGAGACATTTAAAAAACTCAAAGGTACTGGGACGCTCTTTAAAAGCGTGGCAATTATTGGAACGGGGCTGACAGTTGTAGATAATACTATAAAGTCACTAGATGATGGATTTCAGCTACAGGATGTAAGAGATGTTGCATTAGATACAGGTGTGGACTTAGCATATGCAGCGGGAGCAGCAGCAACTGGAGCAGCGATTGGGACTGCTTTGGGGCCACTTGGAACCTTGGCAGGAGGAGCGGTAGGAGCAGTGGCTGGTGTTCTAATCTCAGTAGGCTTAAACACAAAATCTGATAGATTGGGAGGCGAAAGTGTAGTTGGTGGAACGAAGAAATTGGTAAAATGGGCGGTAAATACGAACGATAATTTAAAGTCTGGAAATTATAAAGAATTTATGAAAGAAAATGCAACAGTTATAAAA